>NZ_SSXA01000044.1 GCF_021698975.1 Blastococcus sp. KM273128
GGCTCGCCCCGAGCTTGCAACGGCCTCCCTTCAGGGCCCCGCCCCCGGCCCCGGTCCAGAGGCTCGCCCCGAGCTTGCGAGGGGGGAGGGGGACCGGGGTCCTTCTGCTTCTAGTATTCGCTGCATGTTGCGCTGGCTGACCGCCGGTGAGTCGCACGGCCAGCAGCTCACCGCCATCCTCGAGGGCCTCCCGGCCGGGGTCGAGGTGCAGACGTCCGACCTCGACCTGCAGCTCGCCCGCCGCCGGCTGGGCCACGGTCGGGGTGCCCGGATGTCCTTCGAGCAGGACGTCGTCACCCTCACCGGCGGCGTCCGGCACGGGCGCACGCAGGGCGGGCCGATCGCGGTGCAGGTGGGCAACACGGAGTGGCCGAAGTGGCAGACGGTCATGTCCGCCGACCCGGTGGACGCCGAGGTCCTCGCCGGGCAGGCCCGCAACGCGCCGCTGACCCGCCCGCGCCCCGGTCACGCCGACCTCGCCGGCATGCAGAAGTACGGCTTCGAGGACGCCCGGCCGGTGCTCGAGCGCGCCAGCGCCCGCGAGACCGCCGCCCGGGTCGCGCTGGGCGCCATCGCCCAGGCCTTCCTGCGGCAGGCGCTCGGGGTCTCGGTCGTCAGCCACGTCGTGGGCATCGGGCCGGTGGTCGCGCCCGACGGGCTCGTGCCCGGGCCGGACGACAACCCGCGGCTCGACGAGGACCCGGTGCGCTGCGCGGAACCCGCCACCAGCGAGCGGATGACCGCCGAGATCGACGACGCCCGCAAGAACGGTGACACCCTCGGCGGGGTCATCGAGGTCGTCGTCCACGGTCTGCCGCCGGGCCTGGGCAGCCACGTGCACTGGGACCGGCGCCTGGACGCGCGCCTGGCCGCGGCCCTCATGGGGGTGCAGTCGGTGAAGGCCGTGGAGGTCGGCGACGGGCTGGAGACCGCCCGCCGCCGCGGCTCCGTGGCGCACGACGAGATCGTCCTGGCCGACGGCGGCCGGGTGCAGCGGCTCACCGACCGGGCCGGCGGCATCGAGGGCGGCATGACCAACGGCGAGGTGCTGCGCGTCCGCGCCGCGATGAAGCCGATCAGCACCGTCCCCCGGGCGCTGCAGACGGTCGACGTCGCCACCGGGGAGGCCGCCGTCGCGATCAACCAGCGCAGCGACGCGTGCGCCGTGCCGCGGGGCAGCGTCGTCATGGAGGCGATGGTCGCCCTCGTGCTGGCCGACGCCGCGCTGGAGAAGTTCGGCGGCGACTCGGTCGCCGAGACCCGGCGCAACGCGCAGGCCTACCTCGACGCCCTGCCCTACCGGTGAGCGGACCGGCCCTGGTCCTCGTCGGCCCGCCCGCCTCGGGGAAGTCGACGGTCGGCACGGCGGTCGCGGCGGCGCGGGGGCTGGCCTTCCGCGACACCGACCGCGACGTCGAGGAGGCGACCGGGACGACCGTCGCCGACCTGTTCGTCCAGCACGGCGAGCCGCACTTCCGCGCGCTGGAGGAGCAGGCGGTCGCCCGGGCGCTGGGCGAGCACCCCGGGGTGCTCGCCCTCGGCGGTGGCGCGGTGACCAGCGCGGCCACCCGCGAGCTGCTGGTGGCCCACGGCCGGGGCGGCGGGGCCGTCGTCTGGCTCGACGTCGACGTCGCCTCCGCCGCCCGCCGGGTGGGGCTCTCCCGTGACCGCCCGCTGCTGGCCGTCAACCCGCGCGCGATGCTGCGCACCATGCTCGAACAGCGTGCCCCGCTCTACACGGAGGTGGCCACGCACCGCGTCGCCACCGCGGGGCGCCCACCGGAGGAGGTCGTCGCCGAGGTGCTCGCCGTCCTGACCCCGGAGGAGAGCCGGTGACCCGCCGCGTCCCGGTCACCGGGGAGCGCCCCTACGAGGTGGTGATCGGCGCCGGCGCCCAGGCCGAGCTCGCGCTCGTCCTCGCGGGCACGCCGAAGGTCGCCGTCGTCCACGCCCCACCGCTGGCCGCCGCCGCCGGCGCCGCCGTGGAGACCCTGCAGACCGCCGGCGTCGCGGCCGAGGCGGTCGTCGTCCCCGACGGCGAGGCGGCCAAGACCGCGCAGGTCGCCGCCGAGGTGTGGGACGAGTTCGGGCGGCTGGGGCTGACCCGGTCCGACGCCGTCGTCGGGCTCGGCGGCGGCGCGGTCACCGACCTGGCCGGCTTCCTGGCCGCCACCTGGACCCGCGGCATCCGCGTCGTCCAGGTGCCCACCAGCCTGCTCGGCATGGTGGACGCCGCCGTCGGCGGCAAGACGGGCATCAACACCGCCGCCGGCAAGAACCTGGTCGGCGCGTTCCACCCGCCCGCGGCCGTGCTCGCCGACACCGACCTGCTGGCCGGGCTGCCCGGCGCCGAGTTCCGCGCCGGGCTGGCCGAGGTCGTCAAGTGCGGCTTCATCGCCGACGGCCGCATCCTCGAGCTGCTGGCCGCCGACCCGACGGGGCGGCGCGACACCGAGGAGCTCATCGAGCGCGCGGTGCAGGTGAAGGCCGCGGCGGTGGGGGAGGACCTGCTCGACACCGGCGTCCGGGAGTTCCTCAACTACGGCCACACCCTGGGCCACGCCGTGGAGCGGGTCGAGGACTTCGGCTGGCGGCACGGCGAGGCGGTCGCGGTCGGGCTGGTCTTCGCCGCCGAGCTGGCCGGGCAGGCCGGGCTGCTGACCGGCGCGGAGGTCGACCGGCACCGCGAGCTGCTCAGCGCCATGGGGCTGCCCACCACCTACGCCGGGGACTGGCCGCGGCTGCAGGAGGTCATGCGCGTGGACAAGAAGGCCCGCGGGGCCACGCTTCGCTTCGTCGTCCTCGACGGGCTGGGCAACCCCCGCATCCTGACCGATCCCGACCAGGCCTGGCTCGACGCGGCCTGGGCCGCCGTCTCCGGAGACCATTCATGACCATCCACGTGCTCAACGGCGCGAACCTCGGCCGGCTCGGCACCCGCGAGCCCGAGGTCTACGGCACCACCACCTACGAGCAGCTGGTCGAGCTGGTGGAGACCGCCGCCCGGGAGCTCGGCGTCGAGGTGCTGGTGCGCCAGACCGACGACGAGGGCCAGCTGCTGCGCTGGGTCCACGAGGCGACCGACGCCGGGGCCCCCGTCGTGATCAACCCCGGCGGCTGGACGCACACCTCCGTGGTGCTGCACGACGCCCTGGCCGCGGTGACCGCCCCGGTCGTGGAGGTGCACATCAGCAACATCCACCGCCGCGAGGAGTTCCGCCGGCACTCCTACGTCTCGCGGGTCGCCGACGGCACCATCGCCGGCCTCGGCGTGCACGGCTACGTGCTGGCGCTGCAGTGGATGACGCTGCGGGGTCTCTCGTGAGCCGCACCCGCGAGCGGCGGGACGTGCTGCGGGCCACCGCCGCGGAGCGCGGGCTGGACGCCGTGCTGGTCACCAACCTGCTCAACGTCCGGTACCTGACCGGCTTCACCGGCTCCAACGGCGCGCTCCTGCTGCGGGTCGACGGCCGCGACCTGTTCGGCACCGACGGCCGGTACACGACCCAGGCCGGTGCGCAGGTGCCCGACGTGGAGCTGCTCGTCGACCGGGCCACCGTCCCCGCCCTGGCCCGGGAGGCGGTGCGTCGCGGTTCGGGCCGGATCGGCTACGAGTCCCACGACCTCACCGTCGACGGGCTGCACGGGCTGGAGCGGGTCCTCGCCGACGCCGCCGCGGGCGGGACCGTCCCGGAGCTGGCCTCGGTGCGCCGGGCGGTCGAGGGCCAGCGCGCGGTGAAGGACCCCGACGAGATCGAGTCGCTGCGCCGGGCGTGCGCCGTCGCCGACCAGGCGCTGGCCGAGCTGGCCGCCGAGGGCGCGCTGCGGCCGGGCCGCACCGAGCTGGAGGTGGGTCGGGAGCTCGACGCCCGGATGCTGGCGCTGGGTGCCGAGGCGCCGTCGTTCGAGACGATCGTGGCCACCGGCGCGAACTCGGCGATCCCGCACCACCGGCCCGACCGCACCGAGCTGCGCGCCGGTGACTTCCTCAAGCTCGACTTCGGCGCGACCGTCGAGGGCTACCACTCCGACATGACCCGCACCCTGGTGCTGGGCCGGGCGGCGGACTGGCAGCAGGAGGTCTACGCCCTGGTGGCGGAGTCCCAGGCGGCCGGCCGGGCGGCGCTCGCGGTCGGGGCCGACGTCGTCGCCGTCGACGCCGCCGCCCGCGACGTGATCGTCGCGGCAGGCCACGGCGACCACTTCACCCACGGTCTCGGGCACGGCGTGGGCCTGGAGATCCACGAGGCGCCGGGCATCGGCCAGCAGGGCGCGGGTACTCTGGCCGCCGGTATGGCCGTCACCGTGGAGCCGGGCGTGTACCTGCCCGGCCACGGCGGTGTCCGGATCGAGGACACCCTGATCGTCACCGACGACGCGCCCGAGTTGTTGACCCTCACGAGCAAGGAACTGCTGGTCCTCTAGATGGCTACCACCAACGACCTGAAGAACGGCATCGTCCTCAACCTGGACGGCCAGCTCTGGACCGTCACCGACTTCCAGCACGTCAAGCCCGGCAAGGGCGGGGCCTTCGTGCGCACCACGCTGAAGAACGTGCTGTCGGGGAAGGTCGTCGACAAGACCTTCAACGCCGGCACCAAGGTCGAGACGGCCACCGTGGACAAGCGGTCGATGACCTACCTGTACAAGGAGGGCACCGACTTCGTCTTCATGGACGGCGACACGTTCGAGCAGATCTACGTGCCCACCGAGACCGTGGGCGACGGCGCCAACTACCTGCTCGACAACACCGAGGTCGTCGTCGCGGTGCACGACGGCACCCCGCTGTACGTCGAGCTGCCCGTGACCATGGAGCTCGTCGTCGAGCACACCGACCCGGGCCTGCAGGGCGACCGCTCCACCGGCGGCACCAAGCCCGCGACGCTCGAGACCGGCGCGCAGATCCAGGTGCCGCTGTTCATCAGCACCGGCGAGAAGCTCAAGGTCGACACCCGCGACGGCCGCTACCTCGGCCGCGTGAACTGACCGCGAGCTGACGCCGTGGCTGCACGGACTAAGGCGCGCAAGCGCGCCGTCGACGTCCTCTACGAGGCCGACGTGCGGGGCCGGGAGCGGGTCGAGCTGCTCCGCGAGCGGGTCGCCGACGGCAACCCGCCGATCCCGGACCACGCCATCCGTCTCGTCGAGGGCGTCGCCGAGCACGGGGCCCGCATCGACGAGCTGATCGAGACGCACACCGCCGGGTGGTCGCTGGAGCGGCTGCCCGACGTCGACCGCGCGATCCTGCGCATGGCGACGTTCGAGCTGCTCTGGGTGGACGACGTGCCCGACGCCGTCGTCATCGACGAGGCGGTGGAGCTGGCCCGCGCCATCTCCACCGACGAGTCGCCCCGGTACGTCAACGGGGTGCTGGGCGCCATCCTCGCCGCCGAGGTCCCCACCGCCTGACCGGGCGTCTCGCCAGGGTCGGGGGTGGGGCCACCCCCCTGCCGGGGGGTCCTCCCGGCGACGGCGTGCAGCACAGTCGCAGGTGGTCGACCGGGTCCGGCGGCGTGCGCCGTCAGGGGTCCGGAAGGGCGGAGGCCCTGACCACCGGAGGGCGAGGAGCGTCCGTTGTCGCGCCATCTGCAGCAGTCCCGTGACCGTCGCCGTCGATGGGGCGTGCCCGCCGCCGGGATGGCGCTGGCCCTCGTCGCGCCGGCCCTCGTGGGCACGGCGCCGGCGTCGGCGTCCCTCACCGGTCCGGGCGTCGGGCCGAACAAGAACATCACGGTCTTCCACAACCTCGACTTCGTCGGGGTCTTCGGTTACGGCACGGTCGGTCAGACCGTGCGGGTGGAGGTGATCCGCGACGGTGCCGTGATCGGCGTCGCCCAGGGGCCGGCGTGGAACACCGACGAGGGCGTCGGCCTGGAGGTCAACCACGGGGTCGAGCCCGGGGCGCCGGTGTACCCGGGCGACTGCTGGGCCGGCGGCACCCCTGACATCAAGCCCGGCGACCGCGTCGTGGTGTACGCCGGGACGCTCCGCAACGAGGTCACCGTCGACGACATCCGCTGGACCGGCGCTCCGCAGTCGGCGGACGAGGACGGGGACGGCACAGCCGACTCGGTCGTCGTCCACGGTGTCGCCCGGCGGTTCGACGGCGCCGTCATCCCACTGTCGCAGCTCGACTCCGGCGAGTTCCGCGACGAGAGCGGCAAGTACCGCGCCACCCCGGACACCATCGAGGCCGATCCCGAGGTGGACGGCGGTTTCGTCGCCCGGTACCGGGCGCCCTACCTCGGATTCCGCAACAGGGACGGGCTGACCGAGGCGCAGCGGCGGCAGGCGCTGCTCACCGAGGACGGGCACGCGATCGGGTTCGGTCACACCGAGCCCCTGCCGCGGGAGTCCATGCTCGTCGACGGCCTGGCGGACGTGACCGGACCCGCGGCCGGCTGCGAGAACTTCAGCCAGGACCTGCTGCCGCCCAGGGCGGTCACCCTGACCCCGGCCCCCGGCAGCCGCGACGTGGGCCGGCTGACCAACGTGGCCGTCGCGTTCGACGAGCCGGTCACCGGGCTGAGCGCGTCCACCTTCACGCTGACCGCGTCGCACGGGACGGCGATCGCCGCAGGCGTCTCCTACAACCGGACCACCGGCGTGGCCACCCTCAACCCGTTCCCGGGCACGACCGATCCCCTGGCCGCGGGGACCCGCTACACCGCCACGGTCGGCGAGGCGGTCACCGACACGGCGGGGAACCCGCTGCCGAGGACCACCTGGTCCTTCGTCACCAGCGGCGAGGGCCCGGACAACGACCGCACCGCACCCACCGTCGTCGCCCGGACACCCGAGGAGGGGGCGACCGGCGTGGGCCTGGGCGCGAACGTGCTGATCGGCATGAGCGAGGCGGTCGTCAGGCCGGATCCGTCATCGGTCTGGCTGGAGGCGCCGGACGGGTCGACGGTGCCCGCGGCGGTCAAGTACAACGCGACGACGAGCACGGTGATCATCGACCCGGACGCCGACCTCGCTCCCGGCACCGCTCACACCGTCGTGCTGACCGACGGGGTGGTGGACGTCGCCGGCAACCCGCTGGCGCCGACGCGCTGGACGTTCACCACGCGCGGTACGGCATCCGGGGACACCGTGCCGCCGACTGTCACCAGCCAGTCACCCGCACCGGGTGCGACCGGTGTGGCGCGGGGTGCCAACGTGCTGGTCGGCATGAGCGAGCCGGTCGTCAGGCCCGATGCGGCGGCGGTCTGGCTGGAGGCGGCGGATGCCTCGCGGGTGCCCGCGGCGGTGAACTACAACGCGACGACCAGGACGGTGATCGTCAACCCGGACGCCGACCTGGCCACCGGCACCTACACCGTCGTGCTGACCGACGGCGTCGTGGACCCGGCCGGCAACGCGCTCGCACCGACCAGCTGGACCTTCACCGTCGGCTCGGCCCCGTCGGACACCGTCGCGCCGACGGTCACCAGCCGCGCACCGGAACCCGGCGCCACCGGCGTGGGCCGAGCCGCCAACGTGTTCATCACGTTCAGCGAGCCGATGCGCAAGCCCGACGCCTCCGCCGTGTGGCTCGAGGCGACGGACGGTTCGACGGTCCCCGCGACGGTCAGCTACAACGCCACCAGCAGCACCGTGATCCTCAACCCTCACGCTGACCTCGCCGCAGGTGCGACGTACGCCGTGGTGCTGACGCACGGGGTCGTGGATCTCGCGGGCCTGCCCGTCGCTGCCGAGCGGTGGTCGTTCACCACCCGCTGAGGACGCTGTCGGCGGGCGACTCGTGCCCCCGAGGGTGAGGTCGAGCCGCTCCGCCGACCGTCAGGCCGCACCGCGGCGCGGCTCGACGGTCGGTGCAGCGGCTCGACCCGCGCGAGGTCCGGTCCCTCCGCGGGGCGGGGCTGGGCTCCCGGGGCCGGTGCCGAGCGGGGCCCGGAGGGGCTCCCGAGACGTCGGCGGACGTGCTCGTCGCAGGTCGGGACGGCACCTGGCCGCGGTGTCGTCCGGAGGACGACGATGTGCTCAGTGCAGGTCGCGGCGGGCGAACAGCCAGGTGCCGGCCCCGACGACCACTGCGGCGAACGCGGCCACCACCAGCCCACCGTGCAAGTTGGTGAGCAGGTGGGACGCCGGTTCGACGCCGCTCGTGGATCCGCTGTAGTCGAAGATCCGGAACCCGCCGGGGGCGACGAGCGCGACCGAGTTGGCGACCACCAGCCACCGGTCGGCCATGGGGTCCCAGATGCGCAGCGCGTTCTCCACCACGGCGAAGTAGACGAAGGCCACGCCCAGCGCCGCCCCGGTGTTGCGGGTCAGGTTCGCCAGGCCGAAGCCGATCAGCCCGACGAGCACCGCGAGCAGGGCGCCACGCGCCTGCACGCCGAGGAGCCCGGACCAGAAGCCGTCCGGGAGGGGGTCGTCGGTGCCCACGAGCGCGTCGAGCACCCACGCCATCGCCAGCCAGCCCAGCTGCGCGAGGACGCCGAGGGCGAGCGCGGCCAGGGCGAGGACGGCGGCCTTCGTGCCGATGACCTTGAGCCGGCCGGGGACCCAGAACAGCAGGGCGACGATGGTGCGGGTGGACCACTCGGCCCCGATCCAGGTGGCACCGACCAGGAAGGCGAGCACCGCGGCGGCGGCGGCGAAACCGATGGCCCCGGCCTCGCCGGCCGAGGCCAGGTCGAAGGGTGCCGTGGTGAGGAAGTCCTGGACGGGGACGTCGGAGGCGGTCAGCGCGGGGCCGCAGAACTGGTCGACGGGCTGCCCGGCCTGCGCGGCGTCCTGCTCGCAGACCTGCCGGAACTCCTGCTCTGCGGCGAGGAACTCGTCGCGCTGCTGGGTCGCGGCGGCGAGATCGGCGTCGGTGGGCTCACCGTGGTTGAGCAGCCCGATGACGACCGCGCCGAGCCAGCCGAGGAGCGCCAGGCCCAGCAACACCTGGATGAAGCGGCGGGAGGCGAACCGGTGCGCCTCGGCGCGGAACAGGCTGCCCCGCGCCCGGGTGGCGACCGGTCCCGGGGGCGTCGCGGGCCGCTCGGTCACCGCGCTCATGCCCGCTCCCCGGTGATGGCGAGGAAGGCGCTCTCCAGGTCGGGGGTCACGCGCACGAGCTCCTCGAGGTAGTGGCCGTGCTCGGCCAGCACGCGGGTGATCTCCCCGGGTGCGGGGGCGCCGTGCACGAGGACCTGGCCGTCAGGGGCGGGGGAGACGGAGAACCCGTTGCCGGCGAGCACCGCGGCGGCAGCGGCCGGGTCGGGCACCGCCACCCGGACGTCGCCGGTGCCGGCCCGGTCGAGCACGGAGGAGACGGGGCCGGCGGCGACCTGGCGCCCCCGGGCGAGGATGGTCACCGAGTCGCAGACCTGCTGGATCTCGGCGAGCAGGTGCGAGGAGAGCAGCACGGTGGTGTGGCCGTCGGCGCCCAGCCGGCGGATGAGCTCGCGGACGTCGCGGATGCCGGCCGGGTCCAGGCCGTTGCTCGGCTCGTCGAGGATGAGCAGGCGCGGCGCCTTGAGCAGGGCCGCCGCGATGCCGAGACGCTGCTTCATGCCGAGCGAGTAGCCCTTGAACCGCTCGTCGGCGCGGTCCCGCAGGTCGACCAGCTCCAGGCACTCCTCGACGCGGGCGGCCGTCACCCCGGCGGTCTCGGCGAGCAGGCAGAGGTTGCGGCGGCCGGAGAAGCCCGGGAAGAACAGCGGCGTCTCCACCAGCGCGCCGACCTCGCCGATGACCCGGGGCAGGTCGGCGGGTACCGGGCGGTCGAGCAGCCGCACGTCGCCGGCGGTGGGTCGCACCAGGCCGAGAAGGATGCGGATGGAGGTGGTCTTGCCCGATCCGTTGGGTCCCAGCAGCCCGTGCACGCCGCCGGAGTCGACGGTCATGTCCAGGCCGTCGAGCGCGCGGAGCACCTGGCCGCCCCGTCCGCGGTAGGTCTTCGCGACCCCCGTCATCTGCACCGCAGGCACGCCGGTCTCCCACCTCCCGGTCGGGCGCCCGGGTCGCCGCACCCTGGCACATCCACGACCCCGGCGACAGCACCCGCGACCCGTGTCCGGAACCCCCGGTGAGCGGATGGAACGGCCCCCTGCAGGGACCCGGCGCGAGCTCGCGAGTGCCGGGGGGCAGGGGGTCCTTCTTTCAGCGCGGGGAGCGCCGGCGGTCGCCCCAGCCGTCGTCGACGTCCTCCTCGAGGTCCTCGTCGCCGCCGGAGCTGACGATGCCCTCCATGCCGGGGGAGAGCACGCCCCACTCGATCAGCCGCGAGGTGAGCTCGTCGGGGCTCATGTCGTAGATGATCGCCAGGGACTTGAGGTCCTCGGCGCGGATCGACAGCACCTTGCCGTTGTAGTCGTGGCGCTGCGCCTGGATGGTCGAGGCGTAGCGCGCCAGCGGGCCGGCCTCGTCGGCGGGCAGCGAGCCCAGCGACTCCAGGTTCAGCACGATCTTGTTCGTGGACGTGACCGCCGAGCTGGGGCGCGGGTCGGGCAGCAGCTCGGACACCGGCACGCCGTAGAACACCGCGAGCTCGGAGAGGCGCTGCACGGTCACGGCGCGGTCGCCGCGTTCGTAGGAGCCCACGACGACCGCCTTCCAGCGGCCGTGCGACTTGTCCTCCACCCCCTGCAGGGAGAGGCCCTGCTGGTTGCGGATCGCGCGGAGCCGGGCGCCGAGGGCCCGTGAGTAGTCGGTGCTCATCGCTGTCTGCTCACTGTCCGTCGTCTCGGATCGGGGCTGTTCGTCACGCAGCGTACGTGCGAAGCGGGCATCGCAACAGCCGGGTCGGCGCGAAACCGCAGGCGGGCGGGGGATCGCCGGGCGCCCCCGGGGGCCGGTCGGCGTCGGGCGGGCGTGCAGTACCGTCGTCGGCGGTCCGTCCACTCCTTTAACGACCCGTCCCGTGAGGCGGGGAAGGAGGCCTCATGGCCCGCTCGCCCGACCCTGCCCGGAGCACGCCTCCCGGCAGCGCTCCCGGCACCCTCCTCTCGTCCGCCGACGTCGCCCGCGTCGTCGACCGCATGGCCCACCAGCTCATCGAGCGCGCGGCGAGCCTGCGTCCCGACGACGGCTCGGACCAGGCCGACGGAGGGCTCGCCGACCTGGTCCTCGTCGGCATCCCGACCCGCGGCGCCCCGCTCGCCCGCCGGCTGGCCGCCCGCATCGAGGCGTTCACCGGCGTGGCGGTCGACGTCGGCACCGCCGACATCACGCTGTACCGCGACGACCTGCGGCTGCGCGGGGTCCGGGCCCTGGAGCCCACGGTGCTGCCCGACGACGGGATCGACGGCCGGCTCGTGGTCCTCGTCGACGACGTCCTCTTCTCCGGGCGGTCGGTGCGCGCGGCGCTGGACGCGCTGCGCGACCTCGGCCGCCCGCGCAGCGTCCAGCTCGCGGTCCTGGTCGACCGCGGGCACCGCGAGCTGCCCATCCGCGCCGACTTCGTCGGCAAGAACGTGCCGACGTCGCGGGCCCAGCAGGTGCGGGTGCACCTGGCCGAGGTCGATGGGGTCGACGAGGTGCTCGTGACCGAGAGGGACGCGGAGTGAAGCGGCACCTGCTGGAGGCCGCCGACCTCGACCGGGACGACGCGACGCTGGTGCTCGACACCGCCGCGCAGATCGACCAGGCGCTGGCCGGCCGCGAGGTGAAGAAGCTGCCCACGCTGCGCGGCCGGACCGTGGTGAACCTCTTCTACGAGGACTCCACCCGCACGCGCATCTCCTTCGAGCTGGCCGCCAAGCGGCTCTCCGCCGACGTCATCAACTTCTCCGCGAAGGGCAGCAGCGTCTCCAAGGGCGAGAGCCTCAAGGACACCGCGCTGACGCTGGAGGCGATGGGCGCCGACGGCGTCGTCGTCCGGCACTCCGCCTCCGGGGCGCCGCACCGGCTGGCGAACTGGGTGCGCGGCAGCGTGGTCAACGCCGGCGACGGCACCCACGAGCACCCGACGCAGGCGCTGCTGGACGCCTACACGATCCGGCAGCGGCTGGGCCGGCTGGACGGGGTGCGCGTGACGATCGTCGGCGACGTCCTGCACAGCCGGGTGGCCCGCTCGAACGTCGGGCTGCTGCACACCCTCGGCGCCGAGGTGACGCTGGTCGCCCCGCCCACGCTGCTGCCGGTGGGCGTGGGCAGCTGGCCGGCGCACGTGGGCTACGACCTGGACGCCGCGCTGCCCAAGAGCGACGTGGTGATGATGCTGCGGGTGCAGGCGGAGCGGATGAACGCCTCGTTCTTCCCGAGCGCCCGGGAGTACAGCCGCCGCTACGGCCTGGACGCCCGGCGCATGGCGGCGCTGCCCGACGACGCGATCGTCATGCACCCCGGCCCGATGAACCGCGGCATGGAGATCGCCGCCGAGGTGGCCGACTCCGTCCGCTCCACGATCGTCGAGCAGGTCGCCAACGGGGTCTCCACCCGCATGGCCGTGCTCTACCTGCTGCTCGGAGGTTCTCCCCAGTGACGACCCACCTGATCAAGGGGGCGCGGCCGCTGGGCGGCGACCCCGCCGACATCCTGGTCAGCGACGGCCGGATCGCCGCGATCGGCGACTCGCTGTCCGCTCCCGGCGCCGAGGTGGTCGAGGCCGCCGGCCTGGTCGCGCTGCCCGGCCTGGTCGACCTGCACACCCACCTGCGCGAGCCCGGCCGGGAGGACGCCGAGACGGTGGAGACCGGCAGCCGCGCCGCCGCGCTCGGCGGGTTCACCGCGGTGCACGCGATGGCCAACACCGACCCGGTCGCCGACACCGCCGGCGTGGTGGAGCAGGTGTGGCGGCTGGGCCGGGAGACCGGCCTGGTCGACGTCGTCCCGGTCGGGGCGGTGACCGTCGGGCTGGCGGGCGAGCGGCTGGCCGAGCTCGGCGCGATGGCCGACTCCGCCGCCCGGGTGCGGGTCTTCTCCGACGACGGGCACTGCGTGGCCGACCCCGCGCTCATGCGCCGCGCGCTGGAGTACGTGAAGGCCTTCGACGGCGTCATCGCCCAGCACGCCGAGGAGCCCCGCCTCACCGCCGGCGCCCAGATGCACGAGGGCGACCGCTCGGCCCGCCTCGGCCTCACCGGCTGGCCGGCCGCCGCCGAGGAGGCGATCATCGCCCGCGACGTGCTGCTCGCCGAGCACGTCGGCGCCCGGCTGCACGTCTGCCACGTCTCGACCGCCGGCTCGGTGGAGATCCTGCGCTGGGCCAAGTCGCGCGGGGTCCGGGTGACCGCCGAGGTGACGCCGCACCACCTGCTCCTCACCGACGCCTGCGCCGAGTCCTACGACCCGGTGTTCAAGGTCAACCCGCCGCTGCGCACGGACGCCGACGTCGAGGCGCTCCGGGCCGGGCTCGCCGACGGCACCGTCGACGCCGTCGGCACCGACCACGCCCCGCACGCGGTGGAGGACAAGGAGAGCGAGTGGGCGCAGGCCCGGCCCGGGATGCTCGGGCTGGAGCAGGCGCTCTCGGTCGTCATCGAGACGATGGTCGGGCCGGGCCGCCTCGACTGGGCGGGCGTGGCCGACCGGATGTCGGTCCGCCCGGCCGCGATCGGGCGGCTCGAGGGCCACGGCCGCCCGATCGCGCCGGGCGAGCCGGCCAACCTGGTGCTCGTCGACCCGGCCGCCCGGTCGGTGGTCGACCCCGCGGCGCTGGCCAGCCGCAGCCGCAACAGCCCCTATGCCGGCCGGGAGCTCCCTGGCCGGGTGGTCGCGACGTTCCTGCGGGGGACGCCGACCGTCCTGGAAGGAAAGGCAACACGGTGACAGAGGCAGTGCTCGTGCTCGAGGACGGGCGCACGTTCCGGGGCGAGTCCTACGGCGCCACGGGGACGACGGTCGGGGAGGCGGTCTTCGCCACCGGCATGACCGGCTACCAGGAGACGCTGACCGACCCCAGCTACGCCGGCCAGATCGTCGCCATGACGGCGCCGCACATCGGCAACACCGGCGTCAACGGCGAGGACGACGAGAGCAGCCGCATGTGGGTCGCCGGCTTCGTCGTCCGCGACCCCGCTCGGCGCACGAGCAACTGGCGGGCCACCGGCAGCCTGGACGACGAGCTGGCGGCGCAGGGCGTCGTCGGCATCAGCGGCGTCGACACCCGGGCGCTGACCCGGCACCTGCGCGACCGGGGGGCGATGCGCGCCGGCATCAGCACCGAGCTGGACCCGGACGCGCTGCTCGTCCGGGTCGCCGCGGCCGAGGGGATGACCGGCGCCGACCTCGCCCCCACGGTGAGCACCGGGGAGCCCTACGTCGTCCCGGCGGTGGGGGAGAAGCGCTTCACCATCGCCGCGCTCGACCTCGGCATCAAGACCGCCACCCCGCGCCACCTGGCCGCGCTCGGCGTCGAGACCAACGTGCTGCCCTCCACCGCCACCGCCGAGGAGCTGCTCGCGGCGGGGCCCGACGGGGTGTTCCTCTCCAACGGCCCCGGTGACCCGGCCGCCGCGGACTACGCCGTCGAGGCGGTGCGCGGGGTGCTCGACGCCCGCCGGCCGCTGTTCGGCATCTGCTTCGGCAACCAGATCCTCGGCCGGGCGCTGGGCCTGGGCACCTACAAGCTGCGCTTCGGACACCGGGGCCTGAACCAGCCGGTGCTCGACCGGGTCAGCGGCACCGTGCGGGTGACCAGCCACAACCACGGCTTCGCCGTCGACGCGCCGCTGGACCGGCCCACCGGCACGCCCTACGGCGAGGTCGAGGTCAGCCACGTCGGACTCAACGACGACGTCGTCGAGGGCCTGCGGCTGCTCGAGGCGCCGGCGTTCAGCGTGCAGTTCCACCCGGAGTCGGCGGCCGGCCCGCACGACGCCGCCCCCCTGTTCCAGCGCTTCGTGGACCTGATGGAGGCCGCCCGCCGCGGTGGCGACGCCGTCAGCCCGCCTCCCGTCGTGGAGCGCAGCACCGGCGAGAAGGAGGCCTGACGTGCCCAGGCGCACCGACATCCAGCACGTGATGGTGATCGGCTCGGGCCCGATCCTCATCGGGCAGGCCGCCGAGTTCGACTACTCCGGCACCCAGGCCTGCCGCGTGCTCAAGGCCGAGGGGCTGCGGGTCAGCCTGGTCAACAGCAACCCGGCGACGATCATGACCGACCCCGAGGTCGCCGACGCCACCTACGTGGAGCCGCTGACGCCGGAGTTCGTCGAGAAGGTCATCGCCAAGGAGCGCCCCGACGCCCTGCTGGCCACCCTCGGTGGCCAGACCGCGCTCAACATCGCGATCGGCCTCTACGAGAACGGCGTGCTGGAGAAGTACGGCGTCCAGCTCATCGGTGCCGACGTCGACGCGATCAACCGCGGCGAGGACCGGCAGATGTTCAAGGACATCGTCCGGTCCATCGGCGCCGACGCCCCGCGCTCGCGGGTCTGCTCGACGGTCGAGGAGGCGATCGAGACCGCCGAGGAGGTGGGCTACCCGGTCGTCATCCGGCCCAGCTTCACCATGGGCGGCCTCGGGTCCGGCTTCGCCACCGACGAGCCGATGCTGCGCCGCATGGCCGCCCACGGGCTGGCCGACTCCCCGGTGCACACCGTCCTGATCGAGGAGTCGGTGCTGGGCTGGAAGGAGTACGAGCTGGAGCTGATGCGCGACCGCAGCGACAACGTCGTCGTCATCTGCTCGATCGAGAACATCGACGCGATGGGCGTGCACACCGGCGACTCGGTGACCGTCGCACCGGCGATGACCCTCACCGACGTCGAGTACCAGCGGATGCGCGACGTCGGCATCGCCGTGCTGCGCGAGGTCGGCGTGGACACCGGTGGCTGCAACATCCAGTTCGCGGTCAACCCCGCCGACGGCCGACTGGTCGTCATCGAGATGAACCCGCGGGTGTCGCGGAGCTCGGCGCTGGCGTCCAAGGCGACCGGCTTCCCGATCGCGAAGATCGCCGCGAAGCTGGCCATCGGCTACACGCTCGACGAGATCACCAACGACATCACCGGCGTCACCCCGGCGGCGTTCGAGCCGACGCTGGACTACGTCGTGGTGAAGATCCCGCGGTTCGCCTTCGAGAAGTTCCCGGGCGCCGACCCGCGGCTGACCACGACGATGAAGAGCGTCGGCGAGGTCATGGCGATGGGCCGCAACTTCCCCGAGGCGCTGGGCAAGGCGATGCGGTCCACCGAGACCAAGGTCGCCGGGTTCTGGACCGGGCAACCCGACCCGAGGCCGGCCGACGAGCTGCTGGAGGCGCTGCGCACGCCGGTCGACGGGCGGCTCTACACCGCCGAGGCGGCGCTGGCGGCGGGCGCGACGGTCGAAGACGTCGCGGCTGCCAGTGGTTTCGATCCATGGTTCGTCGACCAGATCGCCCTGGTCCGCGAGGTCGCCGGGGAGGTCCGCGAGACGCCGTCCCTGACCGCGGGTCTGCTCCGGCGGGCCAAGCGGCACGGGCTGTCCGACCGGCAGATCGCGGCGCTGCGCCCCGAGCTGGCCGGCGAGGACGGCGTGCGGTCGCTGCGCTGGCGTCTCGGCGTCCGGCCGGTCTACAAGACCGTCGACACCTGCGCCGCCGAGTTCGCCGCCCGCACCCCCTACCACTACTCGTCCTACGACGAGGAGACCGAGGTCCAGCCACGCGAGAAGCCCGCGGTGCTGATCCTGGGCTCCGGCCCGAACCGGATCGGCCAGGGCATCGAGTTCGACTACTCCTGCGTGCACGCCGTCATGGCGCTGCAGGACGCCGGCTACGAGGCGGTGATGGTCAACTGCAACCCCGAGACCGTCTCCACCGACTACGACACCGCCGACCGCCTGTACTTCGAGCCGCTGACGTTCGAAGACGTGCTCGAGGTGGTCGAGGCCGAGCGCGCGGCCGGGCCGGTGGCCGGGGTCATCTGCACCCTCGGCGGGCAGACGCCGCTGGGCCTGGCGCAGCGGCTCAAGGACGCCGGCGTGCCGGTGCTGGGCACCTCCCCGGAGGCGATCGACGCCGCCGAGCACCGCGGGGCGTTCTCCCGCGTGCTGGCCGACACCGGCCTGCTGGCGCCCAAGCACGGCACCGCGACGACGTTCGCCGAGGCGCACGCGATCGCCACGGGCATCGGCTACCCGGTGCTGGTCCGCCCCTCCTACGTGCTCGGCGGTCGCGGCATGGAGATCGTCTACGACGACGCCACGCTCGAGGCCTACATCGCCAACGCGACCGAGGTCAGCGCCGACCACCCCGTGCTGGTCGACCGCTTCCTGGAGGACGCGGTCGAGATCGACGTCGACGCGCTCTACGACGGCACCGACCTCTACCTGGGCGGCGTCATGGAGCACATCGAGGAGGCCGGCATCCACTCCGGCGACTCGGCGTGCGCGCTGCCCCCGATCACGCTCGGCTCGGCGGACCTGCTGAAGATCCGCGCGGCGACGCGGAAGCTGGCCGAGCGGATCGGCGTCCGCGGGCTGATGAACGTCCAGTACGCGATCAAGGACGACATCCTCTACGTCATCGAGGCCAACCCGCGGGCCAGCCGCACGGTGCCGTTCGTGTCCAAGGCCACGGCGGTGCAGCTGGCCAAGGCGGCGGCGCGGATCGCCGTGGGCGAGTCGATCGCCTCCCTGCGGGCCGTGGGGGTCCTCCCGCCCACCGGCGACGGCACCGACCTGCCCGATCACGCGCCGATCGCGGTCAAGGAGGCGGTGCTGCCCTTCCACCGCTTCCGCACCGTCGAGGGGTTCGGGGTGGACACCGTGCTCTCCCCGGAGATGAAATCCACCGGCGAGGTCATGGGCCTGGACGCGCAGTTCGGCACGGCGTTCGCCAAGTCGCAGGCCGCCGCGTACGGCTCGCTGCCGACCGGGGGCACGGTGTTCGTGTCGCTGGCCAACCGGGACAAGCGCTCCGCGGTCTTCCCGATCAAGCGGCTGGCCGACCTGGGCTTCCGCCTGCTGGCCACCGCCGGCACCGCGCAGGTCCTGCGGCGGCACGGGGTCGCCGCCGAGGTGGTGGGG
Organism: Blastococcus sp. KM273128; assembly: GCF_021698975.1. Taxonomy (GTDB): domain Bacteria; phylum Actinomycetota; class Actinomycetes; order Mycobacteriales; family Geodermatophilaceae; genus Blastococcus. Next base: position 17,896 of record NZ_SSXA01000044.1, read on the forward strand.
AAGTTCAGCGACGGCCCGGGCAACGTCGTCGAGCGGATCCAGGCCGGCGAGGTCGACCTGGTGTTCAACACACCGTTCGGGGCGCCCGGCAACAGCGGCCCGCGGCTGGACGGCTACGAGATCCGCACGGCCGCCGTGAGCGCCGGCATCCCGTGCATCACGACGGTGCAGGGCATGGCCGCCGCGGTGCAGGGCATCGAGGCGCTCCGGCACGGCGGGATCGGCGTGCGCAGCCTGCAGGAGGTGCACGCGGCGCTGGCCGGCGGCACGCACGGCGGCCCGAGCGCCTTCGCGGGGGCGCAGGCGTGACGACGTCGTCGCCCGGCGCGGTCGCCCGGCTGCGCGACGACGTGGTCGCCCGCGGGCTGGTCGAGGGGCTGCCCGCGGCCTTCGCCGCCGGGCTGACCCGGTTCGGGCGGCCGCAGCGGGCCGAGCTCGACGCGCTGACCGGGGCGGCCACCGACCTGGCCGCCCGGCTCGCCACCGGCGCGGTGGGGGAGGAGGACCTGCCGCTGCTCACCCGCGTGCTCTACACCGCCCGCCAGGCCGACCTGCTCGCCCGGCACGGCGTGCCCAGCCCGGCCTACGACGTGCTGGGCTCCTTCCGGGAGAACCTCGAGCGCCCGCTGGGCCCGCGGCTGGCCGAGCGGCCGACGGCGGGCGACCGCCGCTGGCCGCTGCTCGGCCGCACGGTGGGGTTCCCCCTCGGGATCTCCTCCTGCGTGCTCAACGGCAGCGCGGCGTGGGTGCGGCACAACGTGGCCAACGGCTGGAACGTGCTCACGTACAAGACCGTCCGCGGCCGCGCGCACCCGCCGAACGAGGCCCCGAACTGGACGATCGCGCCGGGGCTCACGGCGAGCCTGCCCCCGGGGGGCGGTGCCGACGTCGTCTCCGACCCGTGGGACTGGGTGGCGCCCGGCTCGCCCGCGGTGAGCAGCGTGAACTCCTTCGGCGTGCCGTCGCCGGAGCCGGAGGAGTGGATGGCCGACCTGGAGCGAGCACTGGCCGCGGTCGGCGACGAGCAGCTCCTCCTGGTGAGCGTCATGGGGGAGGGCGACGACCTGGCGGCGGACTTCGCCCGCACCGCCCTCATGGCGCAGGAGGCGGGCGCGACCGTCGTCGAGCTGAACCTCTCCTGCCCGAACACCCTGGACCGGTCGGCGGCGGGGGTGAAGCCGCCGCTGTGCCTCGACGCCGACGCCACCGTCGCCGTCGTCGAGGCGGTGCGCCGGCAGCTCGACGACCGCACCGGGTTGGTGGCCAAGCTGTCCTGGCTGGACGCGGACCGGCTCGCCGCGCTGGTCCCGCGGCTGGCGCCGCTGGTCGACGGGATCGCCGGCATCAACACCGTGCAGAGCCGGGTGCGCCGCAGCGACGGCACCCCCACCTTCCCCGGGCGGGAGCTGGCCGGCCTGTCGGGCATCGCCGTGCGCGAGTCGGCGCTGGACTTCACCCGCCGCCTGGTGGCGCTGCGCGCGGAGGGCGGGGTGCGCTTCGACGTCCTGGCGATGGGCGGGGTGACCGACCCCGCCTCCTTCGAGGCGCTGTTCACGGCCGGGGCCGACGCGGTGCAGTCCGCCGCCGGCGCGTTCGCCGACCCGCTGCTGGCCCGGCGCTGCACCGACGCGCTGGGGGAGACCCTGCCCCGATCCGGAGAGGCCCCGTGACCGCACCGTTCGGGCCGCGGCTCGCCGACGCCGTCGCCGCCCGCGGGCCGCTGTGCGTCGGCATCGACCCGCACGCCGCCCTGCTCGACGCCTGGGGGCTGCCCGACAGCGCCGACGGGGTGGCCGCGTTCACCGATGCCGTCGTCGGCGCGCTGGCCGGATCGGTCGCCGTCCTGAAGCCGCAGGTCGCCTTCTACGAGCGGTTCGGCTCCCGCGGCCTGGCCGTACTGGAGGAGGGGGTGGCCCGGGCGCGCGCCGCCGGGGCGCTGGTGCTGCTGGACGCCAAGCGCGGCGACATCGGCTCGACCATGGCCGCCTACGCCGACCACCTGCGCGCCGACCACCCGCTGGCGGTGGACGCGATGACCGTCAACCCCTACCTGGGGCCGGGCTCGCTGCAGCCGGCGGTGGACACCGCGCGGCAGCACGGCGGGGGGCTGTTCGTGCTGGCCCGCACCTCCAACCCCGACGCCGGGACGCTGCAGCACGCGGTCACCGGCGGGCGGTCGGCCGCGCAGGTCGTCGTCGACACCGTGCGCGGGTGGAACACCCCGGGCTGGGTCGTGGGCGACCCGCTGCCCGACCCCGCTGCCGTGCCCGACCTCGCGAGCGGGTTCGGGCCCACCACCGGCTCCTTCGGGGTGGTGGTCGGGGCGACGCTGGGCGAGCTGGACGTCGACCTGGCCGGCCTGGGCGGTCCGGTCCTCGCGCCGGGGCTCGGTGCGCAGGGCGGGACGGTGAGCGACCTGCGGCGGCTGTTCGGTGACCGCGCGGCCGTGGTCCCCACGGTGTCCCGCGACGTGCTGGGCGCCGGTCCCGACGCCGCCGCGCTCCGGGCCGCCGCCGGGCGCTGGGCGGAGGCCCTGGCGGCATGAGGCGGGGTGGTGCGCTGAGAGGCGCACCGCCGCCGGGCCACCCACGCCGTGCCGCCGCCGACCTCGCCGCGCACCGCGGGGCCGGCGACCACACCGCGAGGTCGACGTCCGGCACACCGGGCTCGGGCCCTCGAGCAGCCCTGCGACAGGCCGCTGACCGGGGCGGGAACCGCCGCCGGGCGTGTCGTCTCGTCGGCGTGTCGCAGCCCCTCGGACGGCGGGCGCGGCCAGCCGACCGGGCGAAACGTGACCGTCCGGTTGGCCGCTCTGACCTGGGCTGATCACGGACGGTCACCGGTAGGGCGGCGATCGTGTGAACCACGGGTTGCCGGGAGGTGCCACGGGGCGCCGCGCCCGCGCGGACCTGCGGATTTGCCGGGGACCCGCACGACGGACAGGCTCGCAGCGGGGACGCGGTGCGTCCTCGGAAACCGAACGACCGCCGGTCGCCCATCGGCCGACGACGACACGATTGGGTTGCACGATGCCCCTGCCTGAACTGTCCCCGGAACAGCGGGCCGCCGCCCTCGAGAAGGCGGCCGCGGCCCGCAAGGCGCGCGCCGATCTGCGCGAGCGACTCAAGAGCAAGGGCACCACGGTCGGCGACGTCCTCAAGCAGGGCGAGACCGACGAGGTGATCGGCAAGATGCGGGTCTCTGCGGTCCTGGAATCCCTGCCCGGTGTGGGCAAGGCACGGGCTGCGAAGATCATGGAGCGCCTGGAGATCTCCCCCACGCGACGCGTGCGGGGGCTGGGCGCCAACCAGCGGCGGGCGCTGGAGGCCGAGTTCGGCGGCGACAAGGTCGACGCCGACCAGGTCCCCGCCGACGGCTCCGTCTGAGGAGGGTCGTCGGCAACCGCCGACGACCCCGGGCGAGGACGACGAGTGGCTGCAGTGACACAGGCACGGCTGACCGTGCTCTCAGGACCCTCCGGGGTCGGCAAGGGCACCGTGGTCGCCGAGGTCCGGCGGCGGCACCCCGAGGTGTGGGTGTCGGTGTCGGCCACCACTCGTCGTCCCCGGCCCGGCGAGGTCGACGGCGTGCACTACCACTTCGTCTCCGCCACCGAGTTCGACCGCCTGATCGCCACCGACGGGCTGCTGGAGTGGGCCGAGTACGCGGGCAACCGCTACGGCACCCCGCTGGCCCCGGTGCAGGCGCAGCTGGCCACCGGCCGCCCGGCGCTGCTGGAGATCGAGCTGCAGGGCGCCCGGCAGGTCCGGGCGCGCGCCCCCGAGGCGCAGCTGGTCTTCCTGGCCCCGCCGTCATGGGCCGAGCTGGTCAGCCGGCTGGCCGGCCGGGGCTCGGAGCCGGTCGCCGTCCAGGAGCGGCGGCTGGCGATCGCGCAGGCCGAGCTGGACTCCTCCGGTGAGTTCGACGTGGTGGTGGTCAACGACGACGTCGCCCGCGCCGCGGACGAGTTGGTAGGCTTGCTGACTGCGCCCTCACCCGGACCGGTTCCGGGCACCGGCGCCCACGAGTGAGCCCGCCGGTCCGCCGGCCCGCCCGCTCCCACGAAACGATCGAGGAGACCCGTCCGACCGTGTCCGGAGTCGCACCCGCCCCCGAGGGCATCACCAACCCGCCGATCGACGAGCTGCTCGAGCGCACCAGCAGCAAGTACGGCCTGGTGATCTTCGCCGCCAAGCGCGCGCGCCAGATCAACGCCTACTACAGCCAGCTCTCCGAGGGCCTGCTGGAGTACGTCGGCCCGCTGGTCGACACCGCGCCCCAGGAGAAGCCGCTGTCGATCGCGCTCCGCGAGATCAACGAGGGCCTCCTGGCGCACACCGCCGGCGAGAACTGAAAGGCCCCCTCGCCCCCCTCCGCTCGCGAGCTCGCGGCGGGGCCCTGCGAGGGGGCCGGTGCCGCGAGGCACCCCAAGTGGTGATGACGCCCCCGGCCCGTGCCGGGGGCGTCGTCGTCCCTGCGGCAGGATGAGCGCATGAGCCGGATCGTGCTGGGTGTCAGCGGGGGAGTGGCCGCCTACAAGGCCGCGCTGCTGCTGCGGGCGCTCACCGAGGCGGGGCACGACGTGCGCGTCGTCCCCACGCCCGGGGCGCTGCACTTCGTCGGGGCCGCCACCTTCGAGGCGCTCTCCGGCAACCCGGTCACCACCGACGTGTGGTCCGACGTCCCCGAGGTCGCCCACGTGCGCATCGGCCAGACCGCCGACCTCGTCGTCGTCGCCCCCGCCACCGCCGACCTGCTCGCGCGGGCCGCCGCGGGCCGGGCCGACGACCTGCTCACCGCCACCCTGCTCACCGCGCACTGCCCGGTCGTCTTCGTGCCGGCCATGCACACCGAGATGTGGCTGCACCCCGCGACGCAGGACAACGTCGCCACGCTGCGCCGGCGGGGCGCCATCGTCCTCCCGCCCGCCGTCGGCCGGCTCACCGGGCCCGACTCCGGCCCCGGCCGGTTGCCCGAGCCCGCCGACGTCGCCGCGCTGGCCGCGGTCGTGCTCGAGGGTGGCGCGGCCGCGCTGCCCCGCGACCTCGCCGGCCGGCGGGTGGTCGTCAGCGCCGGCGGCACCCGCGAGCCGCTGGACCCGGTGCGCTACCTGGGCAACCGCTCCTCGGGCCGGCAGGGCTGGGCGCTGGCCCGCGTCGCCGCCGCCCGCGGCGCCGAGGTGGTCCTCGTCGCGGCGAACGTGGAGGCCGCGGCTCCCTTCGGGGTGCGCGTCGTGCCCGTGGAGACGGCCGAGCAGCTGCGCACGGCGATGCTCGCCGAGGCCGCGGCGGCGGACGTGGTGGTGATGAGCGCGGCGGTGGCCGACTTCCGCCCGGCCGACGTCGCCGCGACCAAGCTGAAGAAGGGCTCGGCCGCCGAGCCCAGCGCGGTGGAGCTGGTCCGCAACCCCGACGTGCTCGCCGAGCTCGTCGCCGAGCGGTCGCCCGGCCGGCTGGTCGTCGGTTTCGCCGCCGAGACCGGCGATGCCGACGGCGACGTGCTCACCCACGCGCGGGCCAAGCTCGCCCGGAAGGGCTGCGACCTCCTCGTGGTCAACGACGTCTCCGCGGGGCAGGTGTTCGGCCGGCCGGACAACGCCGTCGTCGTGCTCGCGGCCGACGGCGCGGTCACCGAGGTGCCGCGCGGCAGCAAGGACGCCGTCGCCGCCGGGATCTGGACCGCCGTCGCCGCCCGGATGGCCCCGCCGGCGGAGGCCTGACGGAGCCGTCGTGCCCGACCCCGGTGCTCGCCGGTAACGTTCCTCCCCGGTGCTCCGCACCGAACGACCGTCGAGCCGCCGTCGCCCCGCCCCCACCCGCCCACCGTCCCAGGGAGTCACCGAGTGCCACGCCGCCTCTTCACGTCCGAGTCGGTGACCGAGGGCCACCCGGACAAGATCGCCGACCAGATCAGCGACTCCATCCTGGACGCGATGCTCGCCCAGGACCCGCGCAGCCGCGTCGCCGTCGAGACGCTGATCACCACCGGGCAGGTGCACATCGCCGGCGAGGTCACCACGGCCGGCTACGTCGACATCCCGGCGATCGTCCGCGAGACCGTCCTGCGGATCGGCTACGACTCCTCGCGCAAGGGCTTCGACGGCGCATCCTGCGGGGTCAGCGTCTCCATCGGGGCGCAGTCGCCCGACATCGCCCAGGGCGTGGACGTCGGGTACGAGTCGCGCACGCAGGCCCAGGTCCGCGACCAGGAGCAGGCCGTCGAGGACGCGATCGAGCGCCAGGGCGCCGGCGACCAGGGCCTCATGTTCGGGTACGCGACCGACGAGACCCCAGAGCTCATGCCGCTGCCGATCGCGCTGGCCCACCGCCTGTCCCGCCGGCTCTCCGCGGTGCGCAAGGACGGCTCGGTGCCCTACCTGCGCCCCGACGGCAAGACCCAGGTCACCGTCGTCTACGAGGACGACCGCCCGGTCGCCGTCGACACGGTCGTCGTCTCCTCCCAGCACGCCGAGGACATCTCCATCGAGACGCTGCTGACCCCCGACATCGAGGAGCTCGTCGTCGAGCCGGAGCTCGCCGCGCTCGGCCTGCCCACCAAGGGCCACCGGCTGCTGGTGAACCCGACCGGCAAGTTCGTCATCGGCGGCCCGATGGGCGACGCCGGGCTGACCGGCCGCAAGATCATCGTCGACACCTACGGCGGCATGGCCCGCCACGGCGGCGGCGCCTTCTCGGGCAAGGACCCGTCGAAGGTGGACCGCTCGGCGGCCTACGCGATGCGCTGGGTGGCCAAGAACGTGGTGGCCGCAGGCCTGGCCCGCCGCTGCGAGGTGCAGGTGGCCTACGCCATCGGCGCGGCGCACCCGGTCGGGCTGTTCGTCGACACCCAGGGCACCGGCACGGTGGCCGACGAGGTGCTGGAGAAGGCGATCACCTCGGTGTTCGACCTGCGGCCGGGCGCCATCGTCCGCGACCTGGACCTGCTGCGCCCGATCTACGGGCCCACCGCCGCCTACGGCCACTTCGGCCGCGCGGACCTCGACCTGCCGTGGGAGCGGCTGGACCGCGTCGAGGCGCTCAAGGCCGCGGTCGCCTGAGGAAGGACCCCGCCGCCCCCCGGACCTCGCAGGCTCGGACCGGGACCCTGCAGCGGGGCCGTTCCAGGACGTCACCGGGCGCCCGGGAGTTGTCGGTGTGAGCACGGAGACTGGTCCGGTGCAGGTCGCCCGGGTCGTCGTGGACGTGCCGCTGGCCCACCTGGACCGGCCCTTCGACTACGCCGTCCCGGAGAAGCACGCCGGCACGGTGCAGCCCGGGTGCCGGGTCCGGGTGCGGTTCCACGGCCGGCTGGTCGACGGCGTGGTGTGGGAGGTCGCGGAGAGCAGCGACTTCGCCGGGCGGCTGCAACCGCTGTCGCACGTGCCCTCCGGCGAGCCGGTGCTGACCCCGCAGGTCGCGCGGCTGGTCCGGGCGGTGGCCGACCGCTACGCGGGGACGGCGAGCGACGTGCTGCGGCTGGCGCTGCCACCGCGCCGCGGCGCCGCGGAGAAGCGGGAGTCGCCGACCCCCGAGGCGCTGCCCGAGCCGCCGGACCCGGCGGGCTTCGCCCGCTACCAGGCCGGGCCCGCGCTCCTGGCCGCTCTGGCCGAGGGGCGGCCGGCGCGCGCGGTCTGGACGGCGCTGCCGGGTGAGGACTGGCCGACCCGGCTGGCCGAGCTGTGCCGGGCGGCGCTCTCGGGGCGGCGCGGGTCGCTGGTGGTCGTCCCCGACGGGCGGGACCTCGACCGGCTGACGGCGGCGGCGCAGCGCCTGCTGCCCGAGCACTCGTTCACCGTGCTCCGTGCCGACGACTCCCCGGAGAAGCGCTACCGCCGGTTCCTCGCCGCCTCCCGCGGCGCCGCGCAGGTGGTGCTGGGCACCCGGGCGGCGATGTTCGCGCCGGTGCGGGACCTCGGCCTGGTGGTCGTCTGGGACGACGGCGACGACCTGCACTCCGACGAGCGTGCTCCCTACCCGCACGCCCGCGACGTGCTCGTCCAGCGCGCCTGGCTGGACTCGTGCGCCGCGGTCGTCGCGGGGACGTCGCGCACCGCCGAGGCCGCGCTGCTCGTGGAGTCCGGCTGGGCCAACGAGCTGGTGGCCGACCGCACCGCGCTGCGGGCCGCGGCCCCCCGGGTGCAGGCGCTGGGCGACGACTTCGAGCTGGCCCGCGACCCGGCGGCCCGCACCGCCCGGCTGCCGTCGCTGGCCTACGAGACGGCGCGCCGCGCACTGGCCGCCGGGGCGCCGGTGCTCGTGCAGGTGCCCCGGCGCGGCTACGTCCCGTCGCTGGCGTGCGCCCGCTGCCGGGCGCCCGCCCGCTGCGCGCACTGCTCGGGCCCGCTCGGCATCTCCTCGCGCCCCGGCCCCGGGGGCACGCGCATCCCCGCCTGCCGCTGGTGCGCCCGGCCGGCGGCGACCTTCGACTGCCCGCACTGCCACGCGACGAAGCTGCGGGCCGCCGTGGTGGGGGAGTCGCGCACCGCCGAGGAGCTGGCGCGCGCCTTCCCGGGTACGACCGTCCGCACCTCGGGGAGCACCTCCGGGGTGCTGGCCACCGTGCCGGCGGGGCCGGCGCTGGTCGTCTCGACGCCGGGGGCCGAGCCGGTCGCCGACGGTGGTTACGGTGCCGCGCTGCTGCTGGACTCCTGGGCGCTGCTGGGCCGGGCCGACCTGCGCGCCGGCGAGGAGACGCTGCGCCGGTGGGCCAACGCCGCCGCGCTCGTGCGCCCCGCGGCCGCCGGCGGCCAGGTGGTCGTCGCCGCGGACGCCGCCCACCCCGTGGTGCAGGCGCTGGTCCGCTGGGACCCGGCCTGGCTCGCCGAGCGGGAGCTGGCCGACCGCCGGGAGCTCGGCTTCCCGCCGGTCACCCGCATGGCGTCGCTGGTGGGGTCGCCCGCGGCGCTGGCCGAGTTCCTCGCCGCGGCGCGGCTGCCGGCCGGCGCCGACCTGCTCGGGCCGGTACCGGAGCGGCCGCGGCCCGGGCAGGAGGGGGAGCGCGAGCGGTACCTGGTGCGGGTGCCGCGCACCGAGGGCGCCGCCCTGGCGCACGCCCTCGCCGAGGTGCAGGGCGTGCGGAGCGCGAAGAAGGTGCCCGAGCACGTGCGCGTGCAACTCGACCCGCTCGACCTGGTGTAGGCGCCGCGGCGCCCCGCCGGACGGCCCGGCGACGTGCGCACCTGCCGATGGCAGCGCGTCCCGGGAGGGCCGTCCGCCGGGAGTCGCGCTCTGCCCACGCCGGCGGGGCAGAGCGCGACCGGGCACAGGGGAAGTCCGGAGGCCGGCACCCCTCCACGGGAGGTCCGTTGGCTGCGACCATGCCGCGGTGAGGACGATCGGGTTGCTGGGCGGCATGAGCTGGGAGAGCAGCGCCCTCTACGGCCCCGTCCCGAGGCTCGCCCCGAGCGTGCGAGGGGTGAGGAGGACGGGGTCCTTCTACTGCTCTCGGTGGACTTCGCCGGCATCCAGCGGCTGCAGGCGGCCGGCGAGTGGGCCGCCGCCGGGGAGCTGCTGGCCGCCGACGCCCGGGCGCTGCAGGACGCCGGCGCCGACCTCGTGCTGCTGTGCACCAACACGATGCACACCGTCGCCGATGCGGTGACCGGCGCGATCGACGTGCCCTTCCTCCACATCGCCGACACCACCGCCGAGGCGATCACCGCCGCCGGCCTCACCCGCGTCGGGCTGCTCGGCACCGGCTACACGATGGCGCAGCCCTTCCTGGTCGACCGGCTCGCGGCGGCCGGCCTGGAGGTCCTCGTCCCCGAGCAGGCCGACCGCGACCTGGTGCACCGGGTCATCTACGAGGAGCTGGTGCTCGGCGTCGTCCGCGAGGAGTCGCGGCAGGCCTACCAGGAGGTGGTCGGCCGGCTCATGGCCCGCGGGGCGCAGGGCGTCGTGCTCGGCTGCACCGAGATCGAGCTGCTGATCGGCCCGGACGACGTGCCCGTGCCCACCTTCCCGACGACGGCCCTGCACGCCGCCGCCGCCGTCCGGGCCGCGCTGGGAGAGGCCCCGACTGCCTCCCACCGCTCGCGAGCTCGCGGCGGGACCCGGCAGCGGGGCCGCTCTAGCACCTCACCAGCGCCGCATACGATCGACCGGTGAGCGTCACCCCCATCCGGCTGTTCGGCGACCCGGTGCTGCACCGGCCCGCGGCCCCGGTCGTCGACTTCGACGCCGAGCTCCGGCGGCTCGTCGACGACCTGACCGACACCATGCAGGCCGCCGGGGGCGCGGGTCTGGCGGCGCCGCAGATCGGTGTCGGCCTGCGGGTCTTCACCTGGTACGTCGACGGCGAGGTCGGCCACCTGGTCAACCCCGAGGTCGCACCGGTCGGCGAGGAGGTGCAGGACGGCCCCGAGGGCTGCCTGTCCATCCCCGCCCTGCGCTACGACTGCCGGCGCCACCTGCACGTGGTCGCCACCGGCTGGAACGTGCACGGCGACCCGGTGCGGGTCGAGGGCTCCGAGCTGCTGGCCCGCGCGATCCAGCACGAGACCGACCACCTCGACGGCGTGCTGTTCGTCGAGCGGCTCGCCGACGCCGACCGCGCCGCCGCGCTCGCCGAGATCCGGGCCGCCGAGTGGAACGGGCACGGCAGCTACCTCCCCGTCGTGAAGGTGAGCCCGCACTGAAGCTCCTGTTCGCCGGCACCCCGGCGCCCGCCGTCCCGTCCCTGGAGGCGCTGCTGGCCTCCGACCACGAGGTCGTCGCCGTCCTGACCCGGCCGGACGCCCGCTCCGGGCGCGGCCGGAAGGTCAGCAGGTCCCCGGTCGCGGAGCGGGCCGACGCGGCCGGTCTCCCGGTGCTCCAGCCGCGCTCGCCGCGGGAGCCGGAGTTCCTCGAGCAGCTCGCGGCCCTCGGCGTCGACTGCGTCCCGGTCGTCGCCTACGGCGCGCTGGTGCCGCAGGCGGCGCTGGACGTGCCGGCGCACGGCTGGGTGAACCTGCACTTCTCGCTGCTGCCCGCGTGGCGCGGGGCCGCGCCGGTGCAGCACGCGATCATGGCCGGCGACGAGGTGACCGGGGCCTCGACCTTCCTGCTCGAGGCGGGCCTGGACACCGGGCCGGTCTACGGCACCCTCACCGAGGCCGTCCGGCCGCGGGACACCGCCGGTGACCTGCTCGAGCGGCTCGCCGTCAGCGGCGCGCAGCTGCTGGTGGCCACGCTGGACGGCATCGCCGCCGGGGCGCTGGAGCCGCAGCCGCAGCCGGCCGAGGGCATCAGCCTCGCGCCGAAGGTCGAGACGGCGGACGCCCGGGTCGACTGGGCGCTGCCCGCCCACGTGGTGGACCGGCGCATCCGGGGGGTCTCCCCGGCGCCCGGTGCGTGGACGACGTGGCGCGGGGAGCGCATGCGGCTCGGCCCGGTCGTCCCCGTCACCGGGGGGCCGGCCCTGGCGCCCGGGGAGCTGCACCTCGACGGTGGTGTGCTCGTCGGCACCGGCGGCGGCGCGGTGCGGCTGGACCAGGTGCAGCCCGCGGGCAAGCGGATGCTGCCGGCGGCGGACTGGGCCCGCGGTGCCCGCCCCGCCCCGGGCGAGCGGCTGGGCGGCGAGTGACCCGCCCGCCGCAGCGCCGGCGCGGTCCCCGCGGCGGTGGCCGCCCGCGCCAGGGGGCGCGGCGCCCGCTCGACGGGGCCCGCCTGACCGCGTACGACGTCCTCGACGGCGTCTCCTCGCGCGACGCCTACGCCAACCTGCTCCTCCCGCAACTGCTGCGCGAGCGGGACCTGGAGCCCCGCGACGCCGCCTTCGCCACCCAGCTCGCGTACGGTGCGCTGCGCGCCCAGGGCACCCTCGACGCGGTCCTGACGGGGCTGGTGTCCCGCCCGCTGCCCGAGCTGGACCCCCGCGTGCTCGACCTGCTGCGGCTGGGCGCCTACCAGCTGCTCGACCTGCGGGTGCCCTCGCACGCGGCCGTGGACACCACCGTCGCCCTGACCCGGGCGATCGTCGGCACCGGCGCCTCCGGCCTGGTCAACGCCGTGCTGCGCAAGGTCGCCGCGGGCGGTGACCGGGCCGCGTGGCTGGCCGCGCTGGGGGCCGGGGGCGACGATCGGCTGGCGCTGGCCACCGACCACCCCCGCTGGGTCGTCGAGGCCTGGCGCGACGCCCTCGGTGGCGACGACGAGCTCGAGCCGGCGCTGCTCGCCGACGACGCGGCCCCCGAGGTGCACCTGGTCGCCCGGCGCATGGAGCGCGCCGCGCTCGCCGAGGAGTCCGGCGGCGCGCCCGGCCCGTGGTCGCCGTACGCGGTGCGCCTCGGCGGGGGAGACCCGGGCCGGCTGGCGGCGGTGCGCTCGGGCCGGGCCGCGGTGCAGGACGAGGGCAGCCAGCTGGCCGCGCTGCTGCTCGCGCGGGCACCGCTGGACGGGCGCGACGAGGCCTGGCTGGACGTCTGCGCCGGCCCCGGCGGCAAGGCCGGGCTGCTCGCCGCGCTGCGGCCCGCCGGCGTCCGGCTCACCGCCGCAGACCGCGCGCCGCACCGGGCCGAGCTGGTCCGCCGCGCGCTGGCCGGGGAGGCCGACGTCGAGGTGGTGGCCGCCGACGGCCGCGAGCCGCCGTGGGCGCCGGGCTCCTTCGACCGGGTGCTGCTGGACGCGCCGTGCACCGGGCTGGGGGCGCTGCGCCGCCGCCCGGAGGTGCGCTGGCGGCGGACCCCCGAGGACGTCCCAGGGCTGGTGGGGCTGCAGACCGAGCTGCTCGCCGCCGCGCTCGCCTCGGTGCGGCCGGGCGGGCTGCTGGCCTACGTCACCTGCTCCCCGCACACGGAGGAGACGGTGGGCGTCGTCGGCACCGCCGCCGCCCGGGACGACGTGGACGTGCTGCCGGTCGCGCCGCTGTTCCCGGAGGTCCCCGGCATCGCACGGGGGGACTTCGGGCAGCTGTGGCCGCACCGGCACGGCACCGACGCGATGTTCATGGCGCTGCTCCGCCGCACGCGCTGACGCCGCGCACCTGCGTCAGGGGCGGCCCGCGCCCTGCCGCTGGCGCTCGGCCCAGAGGGCGGCCTGCGTCCGGTCGGCGACCCCCAGCCGCTGGAGGATGTGGGTCACGTGCGCCTTCACGGTCCGCTCGCTGATGGCCAGCCGCCGCGCGATGGTCTTGTTCGGCTGCCCCTGCCGGATCAGCTCCAGCACCTCGCGTTCCCGCTCGGTCAGCGGGTCGGCCTGCGCCCGCCCGCGGACCTCGGACAGCAGCGACCGGGCCACCCCGGGGTCGACGGGCGCCTCGCCCCGGACCACGGCCCGCACCCCGTCGAGGACGGTCTCGGCCTCGCTCTGCTTGAGCAGGTAGCCGTCGGCGCCGGCGTGGACGGCGGCGAGGACCAGGTCGGCGTCGGCGAACGACGTCAGCACCAGGACGCGGACCGGGTTCCCGGCCGCGCGCAGGGCCCGGATGACCTCGACGCCGTCCAGCACGGGCATGGACAGGTCCAGCAGGACGACGTCCGGCCGCAGGGCCGCCACGGCCGCCAGTCCCGCCCGGCCGTCGGCCTCCGTGCCGACGCAGACGACGTCCGCGGCGGTGCCCAGCAGGTGCGCGAGCCCGGCCCGGACGATGGCGTGGTCGTCGACGACCAGGACGCGGATCACCGGACCGCCCCGGCCGTGGGGAGCGCGCCGGACGGCCGGGGCCCGGCCGGCTCGACGGGGACGGTGACCGTCAGCCGGGTGCCCCGGCCCGGGCGGCTCTCCGCGGTCAGGGAGCCACCGGACTCCCCGATGAGGTCCGCGAGCGCGCGCAGGCCCAGGTGGCCGGCGGCGCTGCGCTCGGCCAGCCGGGCGTCGTCGAAGCCGACGCCGTCGTCGTCGACGACGAGGGTGACGACGTCGCCGCGGCGGGTCAGGGTGATGCGGACGGTGCGGGCCCGGCTGTGGTGGGACACGTTGCGGACCGCCTCCAGGGCGCAGCGGTACAGCAGCGCGGCCGCGGCGCGGGGCAGGTCGTCGGCGTCGTCGGCGTCGAGCAGCACCTGGCAGCCCTGCCGCTCCAGGCCCGAGGCGAGCATCTGCAGCGCCGGGCGCAGGCCGGCAGCGGGCAGCGGTGGGGGGTTGAGGTCCACGAGGAGGCGGCGCAGCTCGGAGACGCACCGGCGCAGCCCCGACGCCGTCCCCGCCAGCAGGGCGCGGGTGCGGGGGTCCGCGGAGCCGCCCAGCCGGGCGGCGTCCAGGTCGTAGGTGAGCCCGGTGAGGTCCTGCACGACGCCGTCGTGGACGCCGTGGGCGATGCGCCGCCGCTCGGCGTGGGAGGCGTCGACCGCGGCCTGCAGCAGCACCGCCTCCCCCTCCTGGCTCCGGCGCAGCCGCCGGGCCAGGCCCCAGGCCAGCGGGACCTGCAGGAGCTCGAGCGCCAGCAGCGCGCCCAGCCCCGCCGGGGCGAAGCGGCGCCAGGCCTGCCCGGCGGCCTCGGCGACCGCGTCGTAGGACTGGTACACCTCCACGATCAGCGGCCGCCCGCTGGTGTCCCGGACGCCGACGTAGGCCTCGAGCAGCTTCCCGTGACCTCGCTCGTACCGGTTCTCCGGGGCGGACAGGTCGCTGATGTGGGAAGGGACGACATCCCCGGCCAGGACCCGGAGCTCGTCGTCGTCCAGGGGGAACGCGCGGCCGATGAGGCGCGGCTCGTCGGACCAGACCAGGCGGCCGTCGGCGGTCCAGACCTTCACCCTGACGACCGGACCTGATGCGACGACGGGCTGGACGGCACCGGCCAGCGCCGCGCGCGCACCGGCGTCCCCCGCGGCCACCCCGGGTGTCAGCAGCGGCTCCACGACGCCGTGCGCCACCACCCGGGCCAGGCGCTCGGCCGAGCGGGTCGCCTCCTGCTCGCCGGCGTGCTGGGCGAGGACCCCCGTCACCCCGATCAGCGCGGCCGTCACCAGCAGCCCGGCCAGGGTGAACCGGGCGACCGAGCCGGCGACCGAGACCCTGCGCCGGACCTCGCGGCCGCGTCTTCGCAACACGGGCGGAGCGTAGGCACGGATGTGCTGGTGGGGACGGGGTCCGGTCCCGGACCCCCAGATTCGGGTGGACCCGCGGTACTAGCCCCAACGTCCACTGGAGGATGCGACCACCGGCGGGGGAGCGTGCCGCCATGCGACGGCACGGTGCTCCGCCCGGACCCCGGGGTCTGCGGCCGGTGCTGCCGTTCGTCCGCCCCGAGCGCGGCCGGCTCGCGCTGGCCGCCGGGGCCTCCATCGGCCAGGTGGGCTGCTCGTTGCTGCGCCCCTGGCCGCTGGCGCTCGCGGTCGACTCCGCGCTCGGCGGGCTCCCGCCGCGCGGCCCGGCGGCCCCGCTCGCCGGCGTGGACCCGGTGGGCCTGCTGGTCGTCGCCGCGGTCGCCACGGTGGCGCTGGTCGTCGCCGAGGGGCTGCTGGGCGTCGCCGCGACGGCGAGCAGCGAACGGGCGGCCGAGCGCATCGGTGGCCGGTTGCGGGCCGGGGTGTTCGCCCACGTGCTGACCCTCTCGCTGCGCTGGCACGACCGGACGCGCTCGGGGGAGGTGGCCAACCGGCTCACCACCGACGTGGGGCGGGCGCTCGACGCCGTCGTCGTCACCTTCACCACGCTCGTCCCCGACCTGCTGCTGCTCACCGGCGTGCTCGTCGTGCTGCTCGCCGTCGACCCGGTGCTCGCCCTGCTCGGGACGACGGTGCTGCCGGTCCTCGCGTGGCTGACCGCCCGGCAGCGCCGGCGGGTCCGGGCGGCCGAGCAGGCCGCCCGCGCCGCCTCGGGGCGGCTGGCCGCCACGGCGGTGGAGCTGCTGCGCAACGTGCGGGCCGTGCAGGCGTTCGGCCGCCTGGACCGGGCGCAGGCGATGTTCGCCGCGCACAACGACAGCACGGTCGCCGCGGAGCAGGCCGCGGTCACCACCGAGGCCCGCTGGTCACCGGTGCCGTCGGTGGTCCTCGCCTTCGGTACCGGCGCCGTCCTGCTCGCCGGCGGTCTCCAGGTGCGCGACGGGGCGCTGACCACCGGGGAGCTGCTGGTGGTCCTGGCCTACCTGCGGGACCTGCAGTCCCCGGTCCGCGGACTGGTGCGGCTGACCGGCGTGCGGGCGAAGGCCGCGGCCAGCATCGCCCGCCTGGCCGAGGTGCTCGACTGCACCGAGGCGGTGCCCGCGCCCGCCCGCCCGCACCCGGTGCCGCCGGTGCGCGAGGGGCTGCGGCTGGAGGGCGTGCGGTTCGCCTACGCCCCGGACCGCCCGGTGCTCGACGGCTTCGACCTGACCGTCGCGGCCGGGGAGACGGTGTGCCTGTTCGGGCCGAGCGGATCGGGCAAGAGCACCGTCCTGCAGCTGGTGCTGCGGCTCTACGACGTCGACGGCGGGCGCATCCTGCTCGACGGGATCGACCTCCGCGGCTTCGACCCGGTCCAGCTGCGCCAGCAGCTGGCCTACGTGCCCCAGGACCCGTGGCTGCTCGACGGCACGCTCGCCGAGAACATCGCGTTCGGCAACCCGGCCGCGACGCGCCAGGAGCTGGTGGCGGCGGCCCGGGCGGCCCGCGTGGAGGAGTTCGCCGCCCGCCTGCCGCTGGGCTACGACACGCCGCTCGGCGAGAGCGGCGCCCAGCTGTCGGGCGGCCAGCGCCGGCGCGTGGCCCTCGCCCGGGCCGTGATCTCACCGGCGCCGGTCCTGCTGCTCGACGAGCCGACCGCCTCCCTGGACCGGGAGGCGGCCCACCAGGTGATCGCCGCGATCCGCACCGTCGGCCGCGGCCGCACCGTGCTGGTGGTCACGCACGACCCACGGCTGGCCGCGATCGCCGACCGCACCGTGGAGGTGCAGCCGACGGCCGGGCCCGCGCCCGCGTCGCCGATCGTCCCGGCCCGCCCGGTCGCCGCCCGCCCCGTCCCGGCGCACAGCGCGCGCGGGGGCGGTGCGCCGCGTCCGGCCGTCGCGCCGGCGCCCACGGCACCCACCGGGTGCACACCTGCCACCGGCCCGGGCCGCACCCCGGCCCGCGCCGGTCGTCCGTCCCAGGGGGAGAGGAGGTGACCAGCATGTCCACCACCCGCGTCCTCGGCGCCGTCGTCTCCGCGCCGAGTCACCGGAAGAAGAAGGGGCGCAGCCGCAGCAAGAGCCGCAGCTACTCCCGTTCGCGTTCGCGCTCGAAGAAGTACTGAGAGCGCCCCCCGAGCGAAGCGTCCCCCCGGCCGTCCCCCC
>NZ_SSXA01000045.1 GCF_021698975.1 Blastococcus sp. KM273128
ACCTGGCCGGGGAGCAGCAGGTCGGGGTCGGGGCCGATCACCTCGGCGTTGGCGTGCCACCAGGCCCGGACGGCGGCCGCCACCTCGGCGTCCGACGGCGTGTCCCCCCGCGTGCGCGCCAGGTGGTCCTCCGCGATGCCCCACAGGCACTCGCCGCGCAGGACGACGTGCTCCCCGGCCGCCGGTGCGGAGGGCCAGTCGGGCACGGCGGCGGTGCGCGCGCCGCCCTCCGGCGCGGCCTCGGTCGCCGGTGTGGCTGCGGTGGCCGGCGCGGGCGCGGTGGCCGGCGCCGGCCAGTCGGGGGCGGAGGACGACGGCGGAGCGGGCACCTCGTCGACCGCGGCAGCGGTCGCGGCCGGCAGCGCCGGCACCGCCGCTCCGGCCAGCGGCGGTGCGATGCCGAGGCCGACGCCCAGCAGGAGGGCCGCGGTCCGCCGGGCGCCGGAGGGGAGGACGCCGCGGAGCGCGCCGGCGGCGAGCGCGCCGGTCATCCCGGGCAGCGCCGAGCCTGCGGTCAGCGCGAGCCCGAGGGCCCCCCATCCCCACACCGCCCACGCGAGCAGCCCCACGAGGTGCACGACCAGCACGTCGGGGCCGGCGGTGTCGGCCGTGCGCTGCGCGGCGGCCAGGGCGGCCAGCGAGGCGGCCGGCGCCGGGGTCAGCAGGGCCAGCACCCCGGCGAGGCCGCTCATGCCGGCCACGGTCCCGAGCAGTCGTCGCACCGACACCGACCCTCCTCCGCGTTGACGTCGCAGCACTAAAGCAAGCAAACGCACGCAAACGCAAGTAAAGGCGTCGATCTAGGCTGTCCGGCATGCGTTGGCAGCAGCTGTTCGCGGACCTGGAGGCGCAGTTCGGGGCCGCGGAGGACGCCCAGGACCGGGCTGAGTGGGCCTCGCGCGCCCGCGCGGAGGTCGGCGCGGTGCGGCTGGCCGACCGGGTCGGGGGATCGCTCGGCGCGGAGCTCGTGGTGACCTGCCGCGGGGCGGGCCGGGTGCGCGGTGTGCTCGCCGCGCAGGGGAGCGACTGGCTGCTGCTCACCGACGACCGGGGGCGCGACCAGCTGGTCGCGGCGCCGGCGGTCCGGGCGGTGGACGGGCTGGGGCGCTGGACGGCGCCGGCCGGCGAGCCGGGGCCGGTGCGGGCGCGGCTCGACCTGCGCCGGGCGCTGCGCGGTCTGGCGCGCGACCGAAGCGCCGTCCAGCTCGTGCTCGACGACGGGACGCAGCTGACCGGGACGATCGACCGGGTCGGGGTGGACTACGTGGAGGTGGCCGAGCACGCGGCGGACGAGCCGCGCC
Organism: Blastococcus sp. KM273128; assembly: GCF_021698975.1. Lineage (GTDB taxonomy): Bacteria > Actinomycetota > Actinomycetes > Mycobacteriales > Geodermatophilaceae > Blastococcus. Next base: position 1,302 of record NZ_SSXA01000045.1, read on the forward strand.
GCGCGGGGGCGGTGCGCCGGGTCTCGGCGGTGGTCGTCGACGCCGTGGCCGTGGTGCGCACGCTGGCGCCCGGGTGGGGGTGAGCCGTCAGCCGCGCTGCTCGACGGCGTCGGCCCCGGCGGTGGACCCGGCGGCCGGCTCGGGCGGCACGGTGCCGGCGCGGGCCTCGGCGTACTTCTGCTGGATGAAGCGCTCGAGCTCGTCCACCTCGACGCGCCACTGGCCGCGCCCGCCGATCTGGATGGCGATCAGCTCCTTGCGGCGCACCAGCGCATAGGCCTGCGACCACGAGACGTTGAGGATCTCCGCGACGTCGTCGAGGGTCAGGAAGCGGGGCGTGGGCATCGGCGTCTCCATCCGTTCGCGGCACAGTCTGTCAGCCGTGCCGGTGGTCCGCGGCGGCCGTCCACACCCGAACGTGTGGACGACGGATGCACGAGTTCGCACGCATACCGCATCATCGGCGGCCCAACGCCGTCGACGGCGCGCACCGGCGGACCGGTGCGCCCGACCGGGCCGGCGACGAGCCGGCAGAGAGAAGGTCGTGTGAGCGCCGTGCGGACCCCGGGCGCCGTCCCCGGCACCACCGAGCTGCCGGCCGGCCCCACCCCGCGGCGGGTGCGCACCCCCGGCTGGCTGGACCTCCGGCTGGTGCTCGGCGTGCTGCTCGTGCTCACGTCGGTGCTCCTCGGCGCGCGGGTGGTCGGCGCCGCGGACGCGACCGTGCCGGTCTGGAGCGCCGCCGAGGACCTCGCGGCCGGGACGGTCCTGACCGCCGACGACCTCGTGGTCGTCGACGTCCGGCTCGACGACGCGGCCGCGGCGTACCTCGCGGGCAGCACCCACCTCGAGGGCAGCGCGCTCTCCCGCGGCGTGCGGGCCGGCGAGCTGCTGCCGCGCTCGGCCCTCGAGGAGCCGGCGGAGCTCGTCCAGCTGGCCCTCCCCGTGCAGGCCGGCTACGTGCCCCCGGGCCTGCGCCGCGGGCAGGTGGTCGACGTGTACGCCGTCGCCGACCCCGCGGTCGGTGCCACCGGCGCGGACCTGGGCAGCGTGGCCCTCGTCGTCGGCGCGGCCCCCGTGCAGGCGGTGTCGGGCGGCGCCGACGGCGTCCTGTCGACGCCGACCACCACGGTGCAGGTCGTGGTCGGCGTGGCGGCCGACGACGCCGCCGACGTCCTGGCCGCCATCGCCGGGCGCCCGCTGGTGGTGGTCGCCCACCCCGCCGGCGCGACGGCGGACGGCAGCCCCGTCGCCGCGGCCGCCGGGCCGACCGGCTGATGGCCCTTCAGGTCTTCACCGCCGTCACCGGTGCCGGCTGGGAGTCCGCGCTCGTCGGTGCGCTCGACCGCGACGACCACGGGGTCACCGTCGTCCGGCGCTGCGTCGACATCTCCGACCTGCTGGCGGCCGCGGCCACCGGCACCGGCCAGGCGGCCCTGCTGTCGGCGGAGCTGCGCCGGCTCGACGGCGACGCGGTCGCCCGGCTGCACGCCGCCGGCGTCGCGGTCGTCGGCCTGGTCGAGCCCGGTGACGACGCCGCGGCGCAGCGGCTGCGCCGGCTGGGTGTGGCCCAGGTGCTGCCGGCCGACGCCGACCCGGAGCTGATCGCGGAGGCGCTGCGGGACGCGGTCGACGGCGCCCCGGCGCCCGGTCACGACGTCGCCGACCTCCGCGCGGCGCTCCCGGCCCCCACGCGCCCCGCCGAGCCGGAGCGCCCGCGGGGGGAGCGGGGCCGCGTGGTGGCGGTGTGGGGCGCGACCGGGGCCCCGGGCCGGACGACGGTCGCGGTGGGGCTGGCCGACGAGGCCGCCCGGCTGGGCGTGCCGACGATGCTGGTCGACGCCGACGTCCACGGCGGGGTGGTCGCGCAGGTGCTCGGGCTGCTCGACGAGTCACCCGGGCTCGCCGGCGCGGCCCGGCAGGCGGGCCTCGGGACGCTGGACGCCACGGCGCTCACCGCGCTGGCGTGGGCGGTCCGGCCCGACCTGCGAGTGCTCACCGGGCTGGCCCGCGCGGACCGGTGGCCCGAGCTCCGGCCGGCCGGGGTGGCCGCGGTGCTCGACGAGGCCCGCCACCTCGCGCGGCTCACCGTCGTGGACTGCGGCTTCGGCGTCGAGGACGACGAGGAGCTCTCCTACGACACCGCCGCCCCGCGCCGCAACGGCGCCACGCTGGCCGCGCTGGAGCACGCCGACACGGTGCTGTGCGTCTCCGGGGCCGACCCGGTCGCCCTCCAGCGCTGCGTGCGGGCCCTCGACCAGCTGCGCGACGTGCTGCCCGACGTCGAGCCGGTGCTCGTGGTGAACCAGCTGCGCCGCGGGCCGGTGCCCGGCGATCCCCGCCGGGAGGTCGGCGAGGCGCTGGAGCGGTTCACCGGCCGGCGCCCCGGGGCCTTCCTCCCGGCCGACCGGCGGGCGACCGACGCCGCCCTCGCGGTCGGCCGCACCCTGGCCGAGGTGGCACCCGGCTCGCCCCTGCGGGCGGAGCTGCGCGCCCTCGCGGCCCGGCTGGCCGGCGTGCCCGTCCCCGCGGCGGGCCGGCGCGCCGCGCTCCGGGCCCGGCGGGCGGGCTGACCGCGGGCTGTCCCGATCGGCGTCCGCGTCGTAGCGTGGGGGACCGCGCGGGGACGAGAACGATGGTCGAGCGGCTGGGCACCCTGGAGGCCTCCTTCCTCTACCTGGAGGAGCCCGGCACCCCCATGCACGTCGGCGGCGTGCTCGTCCTCGAGGCGCCCCCGGGCGGGCTGGACGCGCTGGCGGCCCTGGTCGAGGCGCGGCTGCCCCTGGTGCCCCGGTACCGGCAGCGGGTGGCGGAGGTGCCCGGCCACCTCGCCAACCCGGTGTGGGTGGACGACCCCGAGTTCGACATCAGCTACCACCTGCGCCGGTCGGGCCTGCCGCGCCCGGGCACCGAGCGGCAGCTGCTCGACCTGGTCTCCCGGCTGATGTCCCGCCCCCTGGACCGCCGCCGCCCGCTGTGGGAGGCCTACCTGGTCGAGGGGCTGGAGGGGGACCGCGTCGCGGTGGTGACCAAGACCCACCCCGCGCTGGTGGACGGGCTCGGCGCCGTCGACATCGGCCAGGTGCTGCTCGACGTCTCCCCGGACGCCCCGGTGCCCGAGCCGGCCGAGTGGCAGCCCCGGCGCCCCCCGTCGGGCGCCGAGCTGGTCTGGTCCGCCTTCGAGGACTACCGCCGCCGCCCTTCGCTCGTGGGGCTCGCCCGCTCCGTGGTCACCGACGCGCGCGCCACCGCGGTGCGGATCGGCGGCGTGGCCGCCGGCCTGGTGCGCACGGCGCGCTCGGCGATCCTCCCGGCGCCGCACAGCCCGCTGAACGCGCCGATCGGCCGGCAGCGCCGGGTCGCGGTGGCGCGCGCCGACCTCGACGACCTCAAGCGGGTCCGCAAGGCGCACGGCGGGACGGTCAACGACGTGCTGCTCACCGTCGTCGCCGGCGCGCTGCGGGAGTGGCTGCTCTCGCGGGGCGAGCCGCTGGTCGGCGGCACGTCGGTGCGCGCCCTGGTGCCGGTGTCGGTGCAGGACGAGGACGGCGCCGGCGGCAACCAGGTCACCTCCCACCTGGTCGACCTGCCGGTCGGCGAGCCCAACCCGCGGGTCCGCCTCGCCCGGCTCACCTACGCGATGCGCGGGATGACCCAGCAGGGCCGGTCGGTGGGCGCGGACAGCCTGATCGCGCTGAGCGGCTTCGCCCCCTCGACGCTGCACGCGCTCGGCGCCCGCGCGGCCCGCGGGCTCTCCCGGCGGCTGTTCAACCTCGTCGTCACCAACGTCCCGGGCCCGCAGATGCCCCTGTACGCCGCCGGCGGCCGGGTGCTCGACGTCTTCCCCGTCGTGCCGCTGGCCCGCGGGCAAGGGCTCTCGATCGGGATGACCTCCTACGACGGCACGGTGTTCTTCGGTCTCAACGCCGACCGCGACAGCGTCAGCGACGTCGAGGTGCTCGCCGACCTCATCGAGCAGGAGGTCGCGGGGCTGGTCGAGACCTCGACCTGAGCCGGCGGCTACGGTCGTCCTTCCACCGACGAAGGGGGTCGACCGGGTGCGCGTGTACCTGCCGGCGACGACGAACGTGCTCCGCACCCTGGTCGACGAGGGGCGGCTGTCCGCCCCGCAGACCGTCTTCGCGATCACCCCCGAGCTGCGCCGCTACTACGCGGTGAGCGACGCGGAGGCCGACACCGAGGAGCTCGAGTACGCCGCCCTCCTGGCCGCGGCCCGCGCCAGCCTGCGGCTGCTCGACCTCGACCCGCTGGCGGTCCGCCGCCGCGCGGTGCTCGCCGCCGACGTGCCCGACGCCGCGGTCACCCCGATGGACGACCCGCACGTCGACCCGGGCGCGGCCCGCCTCGAGCACGAGATCCGGGTCGAGGAGGTGGCCAGCGCGCACCTCGACGACGCCGAGGCCGAGGAGGACGTCCGCGCCGCGGTCGCCGTCGTCCTGGAGGCCGACCTGGGCAGCGAGGACGCGCAGTTCGTCGTCGACCAGGCCGAGGGGCACGAGCTCGGCTGGTACGCCACCCAGGAGATCGGCCCGGCCCTCGAGCTGCTCTGAGCAGGCGCCCGCGGGGGTGACCGGGGCCGCCTCCGTAGGATCACGCCGTTCTGGAGCGTCGACGTCGGGAGCGGGCACATGCAGTTCGGTCGGTACTACGAGGAGTTCGAGGTCGGGGCCGTCTACAAGCACTGGCCCGGGAAGACCGTCACCGAGTACGACGACCACCTGTTCTGCCTGCTGACGATGAACCACCACCCGCTGCACATGGACGTCAACTACGCGGAGAAGACCACCGACTTCGGCAAGAACGTCGTCGTCGGCAACTACATCTACTCGCTGCTGCTGGGCATGAGCGTCCCCGACGTCTCGGGCAAGGCGATCGCCAACCTGGAGATCGAGTCGCTGCGGCACGTCGCCCCCACCTTCCACGGCGACACCATCTACGGCGAGACGACGGTGCTCGACAAGACGCCGTCGAAGTCCAAGGACGACCGCGGCGTCGTCCACGTGGAGACCATCGGCTACAAGCAGGACGGCACCGTCGTCTGCATCTTCCGCCGCAAGGTCATGGTGCCCAAGCGCTCCTACGGCGAGGCCCGCGGCGGCGAGCAGCCCGGCCGCCCGGAGCCCGCGCCCCGCGGCTGAGCCCGGTGGGCGTGCTGCCCGGTCAGCCCGGCAGCACGCCCCAGCCGCGCAGCGTCTCCACCAGCCGGGGCGTGCACGGCAGGCCGGCGAGCGTCGCGGCGTCGGCGAAGACGACGTCGACCGCGTCGTCCCCGGCCACCGGTCGCGCGCCGGGGTCCAGCAGCGTGCAGGCGAGGTCGACGACGTCGTAGACGACCGCGCCGCCGTCGATGCGGATGCGGCCCACCTCCGCACCCGCCCGCACGCGCAGCCCGGTCTCCTCGCGCACCTCCCGCTCCACGGCGCCGGCCACGGTCTCGCCCGGCTCGACGCGGCCCCCGGGCAGCGACCACAGACCGCGGCCGGGATCGTTGCGCCGTCGCACCAGCAGCAGGCGCCGGTCCCGGTCGTGCACCACGGCGCCGACGCACGGCACCGCCGGCGGATCAGCGGCGGTCACGCCCCGCAGGCTACGCACGCCGCCTGTGCGGCCGGCCGCTGCGCTTGACGATCCGCGCCGCTCCCGAGACCGTGTCCCGGATGAGTGCGTCGCCGGTCTGCCCGCGCTGCGGTGAACCACTGGTCGTCCGCCACGGCTCCGCGGCGCACGCCTGGTGCCACGTGCACGGCGCGGTCACCCCGCTGCACCACACCGCGCTGGTCGCCCACGACGCCATCGCCGCCGTCACCGCCGACGCCCGCGTGCCGGCCTGGGTGCCCGACCCCATGCCGCCGGGCTGGGCGGTCACCGGCCTGGCGTGGGGCGGCGAACCGGGTGCGCGGGCGATCGTCGTCGACTGCGCCGGGCCGGCCCCCCTCGGCGGTGCCGCCGAGCTGGTGCTGGTGGCCGAGGAGCCCGGCACCGGCGTGGGCTGTGGCTACGCCGGCCTCCCGGGGCTCGACCCCGGTGACGTCATCTCCGGCCCGAGCTCGGTCGGCGTCGAGGCCGCCGGCCAGCACGCCCCGCTGTGGGCGGTGCCGACCCGCGAGGACCGGGCGGCCTTCGTGGGGGAGGCCTTCGGGGTGTGGCTCTGGCTGGTGATGTGGCCGATGAACGCGGCCTGGTTGCTGGTCGAGCCCCTGCGGCTGATCGACCTGCGCGAGCGCATCTACCCCGACCTGCCACTGGGGCCGGTGGGGGAGCACCTGCTGCCCGGCCGCTGACCGATCGGCGCCGGAACCGGACCGGCCGCCGGCGACCGGCGCGTCGGGTGGGTCACCCGTGGGGCCTGTGTTACTCATGGGACGAACGCGTCCGCCGCACCCGGCGGGCCCTCCTGCCGGCCCGGGCGCCCGGGCCGCCTTCCCCTCACCACGGAGGTGGCGGTGAACCTGAAGAAGGTCCTCACCTGGCTGGTCGTCGCCTTCGTCCTCTTCTACGTCATCCAGGCGCCGGAGTCCTCCGCGCAGCTGGTGCGCAACGCCGGTGAGGCGCTGGGTGACGCCGCCTCCTCCCTCGCGCAGTTCGTCGGCTCCCTCGTCTGAGCCCGTGAGCGCCCCCGACGGGCTGCCGACCCGGGCCGCCAAGGACGTCCGGAAGTACCTGCTGGACGACGAGGACGCGGTCGTGGTCACCCGCCGGCACTGGGCGGTGCTCATCGAGCCGACCGCGAAGTTCCTGCCGGTGCTGCTGGCCGGCGGCTGGCTGCTGGTGCTCGACCCCGAGAACCGGGTGACCAGCACGGTGGGGATGCTCGTCGTGCTGGCCGCGCTGCTCACCTACGCCCTGCGCGTCGGCGAGTGGTGGTTCCGGCACTTCATCGTCAGCAAGCGGCGGGTGCTGCTCACCTCAGGGGTCATCGTCCGCACCGTGACCCTGCTGCCGTTGCGCCGGATCACCGACCTGACGTGGAAGGAGACCTTCTTCGGCCAGATACTGGGCTACGGGACCTTCCGCTTCGAGTCCGCGGGGCAGCAGCAGGGCCTGTCGGAGATCACCTTCCTGCCCCGCGCCGGTGACCTGTACCGCGAGGTCAGCGGCCTGCTGTTCGGCAGCGACTGGGGCAGCGCCTCGTCCGGGGACGACGAGGGCAACCCCGAGGCCTCACCGCCGGCCGGGCCGGTCGCCACCGGCGGGCGGCGCGACACCGAACCACTCCCGCAGATCAGGCCGCGCGAGCCGTGAGCCGCCACCGGGTGGCGCGGGCCGGCGTGGGGCAGGCTGGGAGGTGATGCGGATCGACCTGCACACCCACTCCTCGGTCTCCGACGGCACCGACGACCCGGCCGGCCTGCTCGCCGCGGCGCGGGCCGCGGGGCTCGACGTCGTCGCGCTCACCGACCACGACACCACCGCGGGCTGGGCGGCGGCGGAGGCGCACCGCCCCGCCGGGCTCACCGTCGTCCCCGGCATGGAGCTGTCCTGCCGCTGGTTCCCCGCGGACGAGCCGCCGGTGAGCGTGCACCTGCTCGGCTACCTCTTCGACCCGCTGCACCCGGCGTTCGCCGCCGAGCGGGCCCGGCTGCGCGACGAGCGCCTCGGCCGCGGCGAGCGGATCGTCGCGGCGCTGGCCGCCGACGGCTACCCGGTGGTCTGGGAGGAGATCCTGGCGGCGTCGGGCGGCGGCGTCGTCGGCCGGCCGCACGTGGCGCGGGCGCTGGTGCGCGCGGGCGTCGCCGACTCGGTCGACCACGCCTTCGCCACGCTGCTGAACCACCGCAGCCCCTACTACGTCACCAAGGCCGACACCGACGTGCGCGAGGGCATCGCGCTGGTCCGGGCCGCGGGGGGTGTGCCGGTCTTCGCCCACGGCCTGGCCACCAAGCGGGGCCGGGTCGTCGGCGACGACGCCATCGCGGCGATGGCCGCGGCGGGGCTGCTCGGCCTGGAGGTCGACCACCCCGACCACAGCGACGCGGAGCGTGCCCACCTGCGCGGCCTGGCCGCCGACCTCGGGCTGCTCACCACCGGCTCCAGCGACTACCACGGCACCAACAAGACGACGCCGATCGGCGCCTGCACCACCGAGCCGGAGCAGTACGAGGCGCTCCTGGCTGCCGGGACCGGCGCCGCGCCGTACCGCGGCTGACGGCCGGGGGTGTCGGCCCCGCTGGTTACCGTGGCGGGCATGCGGAACCCGACCGACGGCGGCCAGGCCGTCCTGCCGGGCATGCCCCGCCGGCTGCTGCGCGCCTCGCCGAAGTCGCTCGCCGACTTCTCCGACTGCCCGCGCCGCTACCGGTACGCCAACGTCGACCGGCCCAGCCCGCCGCGCGGGCCGCGCTTCGCCCACCACACGGTGGGGACGGCGCTGCACCAGGTGCTCTCCTCGTGGTGGGACCTGCCGGTGGAGCGCCGCACCCCCGGCGCCGCCCGGCAGCTGCTGATCGGCGCGTGGAGCCCGGCCGGCTTCCGCGACGACGAGCAGTCCGACCGCTGGCGGGCGCGGGCGGCCGGCTGGCTCTCCGACTACCTGGCCGACGTCGACCCCACCGAGGAGCCCCGCGCGCGGGAGCGCACGGTGAGCACGATGACCGAGCGGATGACGCTCTCGGGGCGGGTGGACCGCATCGACGAGCGCGGCGAGGAACTCGTGGTCGTCGACTACAAGACCGGCCGCTCGCCGAGCACCGACGACGACGCGCGCGGCTCGCAGGCGCTGGCGCTCTACGTCCTCGCCGTCCGCCGCACGCTGCGCCGCCCCTGCTCCCGGGTGGAGCTGCACCACGTGCCCACCGGCACGGTGGCCGCCTTCGAGCACACCGAGAAGTCGCTGGCCAACCACGTCCGGCGTGCCGAGGACGTCGCCATCGACATCCAGGCGGCGAGCGGGGCGGTGGCCGCCGGCGAGGACCCCGACGTCGCCTTCCCGGCCGTGCCGGGGCGGCAGTGCGGCTGGTGCGACTTCCGGGCGAGCTGCCCGGCCGGGCAGGCCGCGGGCCCCGCCCGCGAGCCGTGGAGCTTCCTCCCGGAGGACGAGAGCTAGGCGGCCCGTGTCGCGGCGGTGCGGGCGTACCCGGCCCGCACGATCGGTGACCGGTGCGCCCGGTCGGGGAGCGCCAGGAACGCCGCCCGGAACGCCTTCACCCCGGCGGTCGCCGCGGCGTCGGTGAGCGCGAGCCCCGGCAGCGAGTACAGCTGCCGCGCCCAGGCGGGCAGCAGCGCGAAGCACAGGCCGGCCAGGCCGCCCCACACCGGCCGGGCCGGCGTGAGCACCTGCAGCCACCCGGGCATCGGCGGGAGGAACAGGTCCCGGACACCCCGCACGGCCGCGGGGGTGGCGGCCAGTGCGGGCCGGATGCCCGCGAAGTAGGCGTCGAGTGCGGCCACCGTCGTCGGCACCGTCTCCAGCGGCACGCCCACGAGCTGCGCGAACACCACCTGCTCGGCGACGTAGCGGTCGGCGTCCTCGTCGGTCAGCGGCACGCCGGCCCGGCGGGCCGTCGTCAGCATCGACTCCACCGCGCAGTTGTGCACCCAGAGCAGCAGGTCCGGGTCGTCGACCCGGTACGCCCGGCCGGTCGTCTCCTCGACGCCCGACAGCTTGCGGTGGTAGCCCCGCACCCGGGCGGCCAGCCGGCGGCCCTCGGCCCGGGTCCCGAAGACGACGGTGTCCATGTACTCGCCGGTGCGGGCTATCCGCATCCACCAGTCGTCCTTGAAGCCCGCGGAGTTGCGCGCCACGCCGTCCATCGCCACCGGGTGCAGCGCCTGGAGCATCAGCGCGCGCATGCCACCCAGGTGGTGGGCGGGATCGCCGTGGATCCGCCAGGTCACGCTGCCGGGGCCGAAGTAGCCGCGCCGGTCCTCCTCCTCGGTCCAGGCCGCCGGCGAGGGCAGCGGCGCCAGCCGGCTCACCGGGTCACCGAGCCCCAGAAGTCGCACAGCACCTCGACGGTGCGCGGCGGATTCTCGACGGCGGGGGAGTGGATGGCGAAGTCGATGACCTCGTGCCGGGCGCCCAGCCGCCGCGCCATGTCGGCCTGCACGTGCGGCAGCCAGGCGTCGTCGGCCTCGCCGTGCGCGACCAGGACCGGCACCCCGGTCGCCTTCAACTCCTCCACCCGGTCCGGCTCGGCCAGCATCGCGTCGGCCATGCCGCGGAGCCCGGCGGCGGAGTTGCGGAGGAAGCGCCGGGAGTAGAACGCCCGGGTGGGCTCCGGCACGGCCTGCGCCTTGGGGTCGGTCATCGCCACCTGCTCGAGGGTCTCGTGCACCAGCGGCACGCCGCCGGCGTCCAGCAGCGGGCCGAGGTGGTCGAGCAGCTCGGCGCGGCGGCCGGTGAGCCGGGAGGGCCCCGAGCCCAGCAGCGTGAACGAGGTGAACAGCGCCGGCTCGGCGAGGACGGCGACCCGGGTCACCAGCCCGCCGAAGCTGTGCCCCAGCAGGTGCAGCGGCCCGGTGGTCTCCGCGCGCAGGACCCGCGCCACCGCGCGCACGTCGTCGCCCAGCACCTCGACCGAGTACTGCGCCGGGTCGTCGGGGCCGGGCGACTCGTACTGCCCGCGCTGGTCCAGCACCACAACGCGGTAGCCGGCGGCGGCCAGCGGGCGCAGCAGCGGGGCGAAGTCCTCCTTGCTGCCCGTGTACCCGGCCACCATCAGCACCGTGCCGAGCTCGGCGCCGCCGCCGGTGTCCAGGGCGGCCAGCGGTCCGGCGCCGCCCTCGAAGGTGCGCGGGACGGCGTCGTGCTGCGCCAGCTGGCGGAGGTCGTCGGGCGCGATGGCGATGGACAGGGCGTGGGCATCGGGGCCGCCGGGCAGGACCATGTGCCCCAGTGAACTACCACGGCGCCGGGCGTGCCGCACCGGTGGTGCTCAGCGGTAGCCGCGGACCTCGCCGGGCAGCGCGAGCACCACCGCGGGGCCGGCGACGCCGGCCAGCGCACCCTCGGGGAGCGCGGGCGTCGCGGTTCGGCCGAGCTCCGCGCCGGTGGCCGGGTCGAGGTGGACGAGCCCGTCGGAGGTGGGGACGGGGAGGGCGGGTGCGCCGTCGGCGGTCGTGGCCGGCTCCGCGGGGAGGCCGGTGGCGGAAGCTGACCACAGCGGTCGCGCCGACCCTGGCTCCACCGCCGTCAGGGTGCCCGCGGCGAGGACCAGCACGGCGGCGTCGGTGCCGGCCTGCCGCACCACCGGCCCGGGCCCCGCGGGCAGGGTGGTGAGCACCGAGCCGTCGGCGGCGGACAGCAGCTGCACCTCGTCGTCCACGCGTACGACGACCGGCAGGTCGGCCCCCACCAGCTCCGGGGTGCCCCCGGCCGCCGGGAGGTCGCGGGCCCAGTGCTCCTCGCCGTCGAAGCCGTCCGCCAGCCGCAGCTGGGCGCCGGCGGAGCCCGCGCAGCGCTGCAGCACCGCCACGCCGGCGTCGCCGGCCGCGGAGTGCAGCAGCTCGCACCCCTCCGGGGGGACGTACCGCCAGCGGGTGCCGCCGCCGGCCGGGTCCAGGGTGACGATCCCGGTCGGGGTGGCGGCGAGCACGATCCCGCCTGTCGAGGTGAGCGCCACCCCGGGCCGGAAGTTCACGTTGCGGGTCCAGGCCCGCACCCCGGTCCCGGCGTCGAGGGCGACCGCCTCGTCGCAGCGGTCCGCCGTCCGGAACACCGCGACCGCCACGCCGTCGGTCACCGTCGCCCCGCACAGCTCCGCGTTCTCGCGGGTGTAGTGCCAGGCCTCCTCGCCGGTCAGCGGGTCCAGGGCCCGCACGCCGTGCGGCGAGCCGACGAGCACCCTGCCCTCGGCGACGACGCCGCCGGGCAGCGGGTCCGCCCCGGTGGACCACGCGTCGGAGACGGCACCGGCCGGCGGCCCTGGAGGGACGTCGGCCGGTGCGGCGGTGGTGCTGGAGGTGGCGGCGGCGTCCGATCCGCGCCACAGCAGGCCGGCGACGACGAGCAGCGCCAGCGTGGCCGCCGCCCAGACCCAGACCCGCAGCGGCGGGCGCATCAGGCGGGGTCGGCGCCCGTGCTCGCGGCGTCCGGGCTGCCCGCGCCCTCGGCGCCCGACCCGCCGCGCCCGGCACCGCCACGACGGCGGCGACGGCGACGCGGCTTGGCGCTCCCGCCCTCGGCAGGGGCGTCGGTCGCGGCGGGGGCGTCGGCCCCGGTGGCCTCCGCCGTGGCGTCGGCGCCACCGCTGCGCCGGGTGCGGCGCCGCGGCCGGCTCTTGCCGCCGCCGGACGGGCGGTCGTCCTCGGCCGGGCGCGAGAGGCCGGCCGGGCGGTTGCGCTTGCCGGTCTCGCCGAGGTCCTCGAGGGTCTCGGCCTCCAGGCCCTCGCGGGTGCGCTGCGAGCGGGGCAGGCGGCCCTTCGCGCCCTCGGGCACGTCGAGGTCCGAGTACACCCACGGCGAGGTGGAGTACGTCTCCGGCGGGTCGTCGAAACCGAGGCCGAGCGCCTTGTTGATCAGCTGCCAGCGGGGGATGTCGTCCCAGTCGACCAGCGTCACCGCGACGCCGGTGCTGCCCGCCCGGCCGGTGCGGCCGATGCGGTGCACGTAGGTCTTCTCGTCCTCGGGGCACTGGTAGTTCACGACGTGGCTCACGCCGGTCACGTCGATGCCGCGGGCGGCGACGTCGGTGGCCACCAGGACGTCGACCTTGCCGCTGCGGAACGCGCGCAGCGCCTGCTCGCGGGCGCCCTGACCGAGGTCGCCGTGCACGGCCGCCGCGGCGAACCCGCGGTCGACCAGCTCGTCGGCGACCTTCTGCGCGGTCCGCTTGGTGCGGCAGAACACCATGGCCAGGCCGCGGTCGCGGGCCTGCAGCACGCGGGACAGCAGCTCCGGCTTGTCCAGGTTGTGCGCCCGGTAGATGAACTGCGTCGTCTGCGGGACCGTCGAGCCCTCGTCGTTGCCGTGCGCCCGGATGTGGGTCGGCTGGGTCATGAACGACCGGGAGAGGGTGACGATCGGGCCGGGCATGGTCGCCGAGAAGAGCATCGTCTGCCGCTTCTCGGGCACCATCGCGAGGACCCGCTCGATGTCGGGCAGGAAGCCCAGGTCGAGCATCTCGTCGGCCTCGTCGAGGACGAGCACGCGGACCTTGCCCAGGATCAGGTCGCCGCGCTGGGCCAGGTCGAGCAGCCGCCCCGGGGTGCCGACGACGACCTCGACGCCGCTGCGCAGCGACTCGATCTGCGGCTCGAAGGCGCGCCCGCCGTAGATGGCCTGCACGCGGATGCCGCGCGTGCTGCCGGCGGTGCCCAGGTCGCGCGCGACCTGCACGCACAGCTCGCGGGTGGGGACGACGACCAGCGCCTGGGGCACGCCGTCGGCACCCTCGCTCGGCGGGGTCACGCGGGTGAGCAGCGGGACGCCGAAGCCCAGGGTCTTGCCGGTACCGGTGCGGGCCTGGCCGATGAGGTCGTTGCCGGCCAGTGCCAGGGGCAGCGTGAGCTCCTGGATGGCGAAGGTGCGGGTGATCCCGGCGTCGGCCAGCGCGGCCACGATGTCGGGGTGCACGTCGAAGTCGCTGAACAGCGGGCTGTCCGCGGCGACGGGGGCGCCGCCGAGCTCCTCGACGGCCTGCTCGAGCTCCTCGGGGGCGGGCGCGCCGGTCTCGGCGTGCTCCAGCTCGGGTGCGGTGGTGGGGTTCTGCTCGGTGGAGGTCAGTGGTCTCGCCTCTGGTCTGCCGGGGGACCGGCTGCGGCAGCGGTGTCGCCGCCTCGCGCCCGTCCCGGGTCTGGTGTCGCGGGATCGGTTCCCTGCGCCGACGCGGCCAGCAGAACCGGACCTCGTCACGGCCCGGGAGACAGCCCGGGAGGGCGTCGTCCAGCGGTCGTCAGCGCACAGATGTACGAGCGTGCCCGGAGGCCCGCCGATTCCCATGCTAGCGCGGGCACCGGTTAGCCTCTCGGCGCCGCGCTCCCCGCTGTCGGCTGCATCACTCGTCCGGGGCACGCGGGACCCCGTCGCCGAGCCCAGGAGATGCCGTGCCACCGGTCGAGAACACGGCGGTCGCCGATCTGCTCGGCGTGCTCGCCTATGCCGAGCTGACCGCCTTCGACCGGCTGGCCGAGGACGCCCGCATGGCGCCGTCGCTCGACGGCCGGGCCGCGCTCGCCCGGATGGCCGCGGCCGAGATCGGGCACCACTTCCGGCTCACCGCCCGGCTGGAGGAGCTGGGGGTGGACCCGTCCGCGGCGATGGCGCCGTTCACCTCCGCGCTCGACACCTTCCACGAGAGCACCCGCCCCAGCACCTGGCTGGAGGGGCTGGTGAAGGCCTACGTCGGCGACGGCCTGGCCGCCGACTTCTACCGCGAGATCGCCGGGTTCCTGCCCGAGCCCGACCGCGGGCTGGTGCTCGACGTGCTCGCCGACACCGGGTACGCGGACTTCGCCGTCCGCGAGGTGCGCGCCGCCATCGCCGCCGACCGGTCGGTCGCCGGCCGGCTGGCGCTGTGGGGGCGGCGGCTGGTGGGCGAGGCGATGACCCGGTCGCAGGCGGTCATCGCCGAGCACGACCCGCTCGCGGAGCTCATCGTCTCGGGCACCGGCGACCTCATGGGCGTCGGCCGGCTGATCGAGCGCATCACGCAGGCCCACACGGTGCGGATGAAGGCGCTCGGGCTCAACCCCTAGCCGGCCCCGCGCGGTCCCGTCCCAGGCGGTGGTCCCGTCCCAGGCAGTGGTCCCGTCCCAGGCAGTGGTCCCGCCCCAGGCATGGGAAGCGGTACCTGCGGTGCGGGCCGCGGAAGCGCAGCAACTGCTTCCTGTGCCCCCGCCCGCGCCGGGGCGCTCGTCGCCTTCGGCGGGGCGCGAGTGCGACGAACTCGTGGTCATCGGCCCTCGATCACCACGAGTTCGTAGCAGTCGGCGCAGCCGGGGTGCACGGGGAGAGGTCGCGCCGGCGCGAGGTGACCGGCGGTCCGGCATGCGGAAAGGGGCCCTCCCGCGCGTCGCGGGAGGGCCCCTCCCGTGGTGCCTGCGGTCCGAGCTCAGGCGCCGGCGATGAACCCGACCCGGCGCTGGTCGGCCTGCGCGATCTCCACGTAGGCGATGCGGTCGACCGGGACGAGGACCTGGCGGCCCCGCTCGTCGACCAGGGTGAGCAGGCCGTCCTTGGTCGAGCCCGACATGGCCTTGGCCACCTCGGCCGCGATCTCGTCGGGGGTCCTGGGGCTCTCGATGACCAGTTCCTTGGGCGAGTGCTGGACGCCGATCTTGACTTCCACGTGGGCGATGCCTCCTCGTTGCGCGACTGGTCCCAACGCTAGTGCAGACCGTGGCGCCGGGACCGGCCGAGCGGGTGCGCCGACAGCGAACGCCGCCGCTCAGGAGCCGGGCTGGTCGCCGTCCACCCGCGGGAAGCCGGAGATGCCGCGCCAGGCCAGCGCGGACATGAGCGAGACCGCCTCGTCGCGGGTGACCGTGCCCTTCTGCGGCAGCCACCAGCGGGCGGCGGTCTCGGAGAGCCCGGTCAGGCCCGAGGCCAGCAGGTGCGCGCGCTCGGTGTCCAGGCCGGTGTCGGCGGCGATCACGCCGGCGATCGCCTCGACGCACACCCGCGTGCCGCGGTCGACGATGGCGCGCACGTCGTCGTCGTTGCGCAGGTCGGACTCGAACACCAACCGGAACGCCTCGCCGTCGGCGTCGATGAAGTCGAAGTAGGCGCCGACGGCGGCGTCGACCCGGGCCCGGTTGTCGGCGGTGCGGCCCATGGCCTCGCCGACCCGGTGGGCCAGCTCGGTGACGTGCTCCTCCAGCAGCGCCAGGTAGAGCTCGCGCTTGCCCGGGAAGTGCTGGTACAGCACCGGCTTGCTGACCCCGGCGCGGACGGCGATGTCGTCCATGGCCGCGGCGTGGAAGCCGTGCGCGACGAAGACGTCCTGCGCCGCGCGCAGCAGCTGGAGCCGGCGCGCACCGCGCGGCAGGCGGGAGGTGCGCCGGTTGACCGCGGCGGGGTGTGGAGGCTGCATGGCAGGGGGGATGCTACCGACGGGTTCGGGCTCCGCTCGACCGATGGGTACGCAGCGTTACCGTCGAGGGTGATGTCCGAGGCAGCACTGTCCCCGACCCCCTTGCCGGTGCTGGGTCCGGTCGTGCCGCCGTGGCCGGGGGGCGGGGTGCCGGTCCGCGGCGGCGAGGTGTTCGTGCGCCGCACGCCGTGGACGGGCCCGGTCGGGGACGGCGCGGCTGCGGACGCGCCACGGGAGCGGGCGCTCTACGTGCACGGCCTCGGCGGCGCCTCCACCAACTGGACCGACCTCGCGGCTCTGCTCGCCGTGCGATTCGACGGCTGGGCGGTGGACCTGCCCGGCTTCGGGCGCTCGGGCCCCCCGGCGCGCGGCGGGTACTCCGTCCGCGGCCACGTCCGCGCCGTCGTCGACGTCCTCGAGCACGTCGTCGCCGAGCCCGGCCCGGGTGAGGGCCGCCCGGTGCACCTGGTCGGCAACTCCCTCGGCGGGCTGGTCAGCCTGCTGGTCGCGGCCCGGCGCCCGGACCTCGTGGCGACGCTGACGCTGGTGTCCCCGGCCATGCCGGTGTACCGGGTGCCGCCGGCGTTCAGCCGGGCGCTGCTGCTCCTGCTGGTCCCCGGCGTCCCGGCGCTCGCCGAGCGCCGGCTGGCCGCCGTGACGCCCGACCAGAACGTCCGGTCGATGGTGCGGATGTGCTTCGGCGACCCGGGTGCGGTGCCCCGGGAGCGGCTGGAGCAGGCGGTCCGGGAGATGCACGAGCGGGCCGAGCAGCCCTGGGCCGACCGCGCGCTCGCCCGCAGCATGCGCGGCCTGATCACCTCCTACCTGCGGCTCGGCCCGGCCAACGCCTGGCGGGCGGCCCGGGGGCTGCGGATGCCCGTCCTGGTCGTCTGGGGCGACCGCGACCGGCTCGTCGACGCGGCGCTCGCCCCGCGGCTGGCCGCGACCGTGCCCGACGGCCGGCTCCTCCTGCTCGAGGGCGTCGGCCACGTCGCGATGCTCGAAGCCGCGGAGCCCACGGCCCGCGCGGTGCTCGGCATGGTCGAGGACCGGTCCGGCGGGCCGGGCGTGGCGGAGCCGCCGGCTGTCGCCGAGAGCCCACGCAGCGTGAGACCCTGAGCGCACCGGGGGACGGAGCGAGCGAGCGGGGAGGCGGCCGGTGGGAGGACGTCTGACCGACGGCCGTCCCGTGGCCCGCCCCGGTCAGCCCCCGCAGCGGCGGCCCGCGCCGCCCCGGCGGATCGACCGCAGCCGCCGCGGCCGGCTGCGCCGGTTCGTGCGGCGCCACGGGTGGCGGGCCTACGCGATCCCGGTGCTCGCGGTGGCCACCGTCGCCGTCCTCGTCGACCTCGTGCTGAACCCGCCGGGCGCGACGCCCACCGCCCCGGCTGCCGGCGGCACCTCCGCCCCCGCGGCTCCCACCACCACCGGTGGGGCAGCGGCGGGCGCCTGTCCTTCCAGCGGGTGGGTGCGGGCGCGGCGTTCGACTTCCGGGTGAGCCTGGTCAGCCCCGGGAGCATGGAGACCTACTGCCCGGGCGTGGGCACCGGCGGGTACACCTCCTGCCGCTACGGGGACCGGGCCGTGATCAACCTCGCCCGGTGGGCGACCGCCGTCCCGCACTACGAGGGCGACGTCGCCACCTACCGGCGCTACGTGGTCAACCACGAGGTCGGCCACGTCCTGGGCAACGGCCACGTGCGGTGCCCCGGGCCCGGGCAGCCCGCCCCGGTCATGCAGCAGCAGACGCTGGACCTGCAGGGGTGCGCGCGGAACGCCTGGCCCTACCCCTGACGACCTCCGCGATGATCAGGTGGCCTGATCATCGAGCGTCCTCCCGCACCGTCCGCGGTGAGGGAGGACGCGCTGCGGCGGGGGAGGACGGCGGGGGAGCCGGCGGCAGCCGGCCCCGGACGGTGGGAATCCCGCTGCGTGTCAGGCTGTTGTCCGCGTGAACGACGGCTCTCGGGCCGCTGTCTGCTGATCAGAGGAGCCAACCCGTGTCCCTGCCACCCCTGGTGGAGCCCGCCGCCGATCTTTCGATCGACGAGGTCCGCCGCTACAGCCGCCACCTGATCATCCCCGACGTCGGCATGGACGGTCAGAAGCGCCTGAAGAACGCCAAGGTGCTGGCCGTCGGCGCCGGTGGCCTCGGCTCGCCGGTGCTGATGTACCTGGCCGCGGCCGGGGTCGGCACCCTCGGCATCGTCGAGTTCGACGTCGTCGACGAGTCCAACCTGCAGCGCCAGATCATCCACGGGCAGTCCGACGTCGGCCGGTCCAAGGCCGAGAGCGCGCGCGACTCCATCAAGGAGATCAACCCGCTGATCGACGTCCGGCTGCACGAGACGCGGCTGGACAGCGACAACGTGCTCGACATCTTCAGCCAGTACGACCTGATCGTCGACGGCACCGACAACTTCGCCACCCGCTACCTGGTCAACGACGCCTGCGTGCTGCTGGGCAAGCCGTACGTGTGGGGCTCGATCTACCGGTTCGACGGCCAGGTCTCGGTCTTCTGGGACGAGCACGGTCCCAACTACCGCGACCTCTACCCGGTGCCCCCGCCGCCCGGCATGGTCCCCAGCTGCGCCGAGGGCGGCGTGCTCGGCGTGCTGTGCGCGACGGTCGGCGCGATCCAGGCCACCGAGGCGGTCAAGCTGATCACCGGTGTCGGTGAGACGCTGCTCGGCCGGCTCATGGTCTACGACGCCCTGGAGATGACCTTCCGCACCATCAAGGTGCGCAAGGACCCCGAGGGCGAGCCGATCACCGGCCTCATCGACTACGAGGCGTTCTGCGGCGTCGTCTCCGAGGAGGCGCAGCTGGCGGCCGCCGGCTCGACGATCACCGTCGACGAGCTCAAGGACATGATGGACGCCGGCAAGGAGTTCGAGCTGATCGACGTCCGCGAGCCCAACGAGTACGAGATCGTGTCGATCCCGGGCGCGAAGCTCGTCCCCAAGGACGAGATCCTCTCCGGCCGGGCGCTGTCCTCGCTGCCGCAGGACAAGCCGATCGTGCTGCACTGCAAGACCGGTGTCCGGTCCGCCGAGGCGCTCGCCGCCATCAAGAACGCGGGCTTCTCCGACGCCGTGCACGTCCAGGGCGGCGTGACGGCGTGGGCCACCCGCATCGACAAGGCGCTGCCGACCTACTGAAAGGACCTCGTCCCTCCCCACGACACGCTCCGCGCGCCGCGGGGCCCTGGGACGAGGCCGTTCCAGGCCCTCACCGAGGGCCGTTCCAGCACGTCACCGGGGCCCGGTCTGTTTCTCCACGGGGAGGCGGGCCGGGCCCTCGGCATGTGTACTGACGCCATGGCCGACTTCTCGCACGTGGAGCTCCTGGAGCTCTTCCAGCGGGCCCAGAACCAGTTCACCGACCGGGTCGACGCGGTCGAGCCGGGGCAGTGGGACGACGAGTCGCTGCCCGGCTGGACCGTGGCCGACCTGGTGGCGCACCTGGTGAACGAGGCGCTCTGGGTACCGCCGCTGCTGGCCGGCGAGCCGGTGGACCTGATCGAGGGTCGTTTCCCGGACAGCACCGAGGACCTGCTGGGCGACGACCCCCTCCTCGGGTGGGAGTCCGCCGCCGACGCCGCCCTGGCGGCCTTCGCCGCGGACGACGCCCTGCGGCACACCGTCCACCTCTCGCGCGGGCCGACACCGGCGGGCGAGTACATCTTCGAGATGGCCACCGACCTCACCGTGCACGCCTGGGACCTCGCCCGCGCCACCCGCGGGGACACCGAGCTCGACGGCGAGCTGGTGACGGCCGCGCTCGTGTACGCCGAGCGGCTCCCCGACGGCGGTGTGCCCGGGCTGTTCGCCCCGCCGCTGGACGTCCCGCCGTCGGCCGCCCCGCAGACCCGGCTGCTGGCCCGGTTCGGCCGGCGCGGCTGAAGCGTGCCGGGCGGTCGTCCGGACCCACGTCCCGCGTCCGCGGACGCCCGGGTCCGGGGCGTCGCTTGCCATGATCGGGGCGTGACCCCGGACCCGAGGGACGTCGACGAGGCGGTGTTCGACGTCGTCGAGCGGATCCCGCCCGGACGGGTCAGCAGCTACGGGGCGATCGGCGAGCTGGTGGGTGTCGGGCCCCGCAGGGTGGCCCGGGCGCTGGCGCAGGGAGGCGCGGCGGTGCCCTGGTACCGCGTCGTCCGCGCCGACGGCTCGGCCGCCGAGCCGGTGCGCGCCCGCCAGCTGGAGCTGCTGGCCGCCGAGGGCGTGCCGGCGCGGAACGGCAAGGTGGACCTGGCGGCCGTCGGCTGGCCCGACCGGGCGGCACCGGCACGGCGCCGTCCACCTGCGGGATGATCACGGCCGGGGTGGGATCGCCCCGCAGGGCGATGCGCGCGGACGGCGGCGCGCGGTGAGCTGGTCAGCGTGATGGCACACCTCGAGGAGCAGCCCCGGACCTCCGCCCCGGCAGCATCCCGGCCCCGGCGGTCGCGCGGCGCCCGCATCCGGCGGGCCGGCCTCCGGTCGCTGGGCGGCCTGCTCGTCCTGCTGCTGGCGGCGTTCGCCGTCGGCTGGGCGGCGACGCCCGGGGTGGCCGACGCCGAGCAGCGGGTGGCGGCCCGGCTGGCGGCGCTCGGCGGCACGCCGACGACGGGGGAGGTGCCGGGGCGGATCGCCGCCGCGCTGCTGGCCACCGAGGACAGCCGGTTCGGCTCCCACCCGGGCATCGACTGGCGCGGGGCGCTCCGGGCGCCGCTCGGCGTCGTCGTCGGCCGGGACCTCGGTGGCTCGACGATCCAGCAGCAGCTGGCGCGTGTCCTCTACGAGGACGGCGCGATCGACACCGGCGCCCGGGCCCGCTCGGTGGTCCTCGCCGTCAAGCTCGACCGGGCGTGGAGCGACGAGCAGCTCCTGCGCATGTACCTGGACGCCGTGTACTTCGGCCACGGCTTCCACGGGGTGCAGGCCGCGGCCGAGGGCTACTTCGGGCTGGCCCCCGCCGAGCTGGACTGGGCGCAGGCGACCGTCCTGGTGGGGCTCGTGCAGGCACCCAGCGCCTACGACCCGCTGGCGCACCCTGAGCTCGCGGCCGCGCGGCAGGGGCACGTGCTCGACCGGCTGGTCGCCGTGGGCACCCTGACCCGGGCCGAGGCCGACGCGATCGCGGCCGAACCGTGGCATCTCACAGCCGGATGACTCCAGTTCCGCGCCCGGGGTGCCGAGCACTAGGGCATGAACACCATGGCGTGCCGGGCAGTGGCCCAGGCCGGGCTGGCGGCAGGGACCGCGTCGCTGGACGAGGAGCGGGCGTGGCCGCTGCTCCTGGTGGCCGGCTGGCTGACCACCGCGGCCGACCTGATGCTCGAGCAGTCCCTGCTGGACTCCCTGGCCTGACCCGCCCGTCCCGCCCGCCGTCCCGAGATCGTCGTACCCCCGTGCTTCCATCGAGAGGTGGCGCAGCGCGGGGGTGAGGGCGGTCCGGTCTACCGGCTGCTGCCGGGGGAGCCGCCCCGCAGCAGCGCGCCGGTGCTCGACCCGACGCAGCAGGCCGTCGTCGACCACCCCGGCGGGCCGCTCCTCGTGCTCGCCGGCCCCGGCACGGGCAAGACGACGACGATCGTCGAGGCCGTCGCCACGCGCATCGACGCCGGCGTCGACCCCGAGCAGATCCTCGTCCTGACCTTCAGCCGCAAGGCCGCCGCCGAGCTTCGCACCCGCATCACCTCCCGGGTCGCCCGCACGATCCGCGAGCCGCTGGCGCGCACCTTCCACTCGTACGCCTACGGGGTGCTCCGCCGGGCCGCCGTCCTGCGGGGTGACCCGCCGCCCCGGCTGCTCACCTCGGCCGAGCAGGACGCCGTCGTCGCCGAGCTGCTGCGCGGTGACGCCGAGGGGGTGGGCACCGTCCGCTGGCCCGAGGAGCTCGCGCCGGCGCTCGGCACGGAGGGCTTCCGGGCGGAGCTCCGCGAGCTGCTGCTGCGGGCGACCGAGCGGGGCGTGGACGCCGAGCGGCTGGCCGCCTGGGGCCGGGAGGCCGGTCTCGAGCACTGGGTGCACGCCGCGGCGTTCCAGCAGCAGTACGAGAACGTCAGCGACTTCTGGGTCGCCTCCCGCGGTGACGCCTCGGGCTACGACCCCGCGGAGCTGGTCCGCCAGGCCATCCTCGAGCTGACCGGAGACGCCGAGCTCCTCCGCCAGGAGCGCGAGCGCGCCCGCTGGCTGTTCGTCGACGAGTACCAGGACACCGATCCCGCGCAGGTCGAGCTGCTGGAGCTGCTGGCCGGCGGCGGGGGCAACCTGGTGGCCGTCGGCGATCCCGACCAGTCCATCTACGCCTTCCGCGGCGCCGAGCCGCGGGGCATCGTCGAGTTCCCCGAGCGCTTCCGGCACACCGGCGGGCGGGCCGCGGGGCGGGTGTCGCTGGGCGTGTGCCGCCGCTCGGGCGCCGAGCTGCTCCGGGTCAGCCGGCAGGTGGCCGAGGGCCTGCCCGGCCCGTGGGAGCACCGCCGGTTGGCCGCGGGGGAGGGCACCCCGCCCGGCGAGGCCGAGGTGCACGTCTTCGGCTCGGCCTCGGTCGAGGCCGCCTACGTCGCCGACGTGCTGCGGCGGGCCCACCTGCTCGACGGCGTGCCCTGGTCGGGCATGGCCGTGGTGGTGCGCACCGCCGCGGTGCTGGGGCCGTTCCGCCGGGCACTGGCCTCGGCGGGGGTGCCGGTCGCCGTCTCCACCGACGAGCTGCCGCTGGCCGCCCAGCCCGCCGTCGCCCCGTTCCTGCACGCGCTCTCCGCGCTGCTGCCGGGCCCCGGTGGGGAACCCGCCGGCCTGGACGAGCCGGGCGCCGAGGCGCTGCTGACCTCGGCGCTGGGCGGGGCCACCGTGCTCGACCTCCGCCGGCTCCGCCGCGCCGTCCGCATCGCGCTCGCCCGGCAGGGGGTCGACGCCGCCGAGCGCGGTGCACCGCTGGCCGCCGCGCTCACCGACGCGGCGCTGCTGGAGGCGCTGCCCGAGCACGTCGCGCGCCCGGCGACCCGGGTGGCCGCGGTGCTGGACGCCGGCCGCTTCGCGCTCGCCGACGACGGCACCGCCGAGGACGTGCTGTGGGCGATGTGGCAGCGCAGCGGCCTGGCCTCCAGGTGGGCGCGGGCCAGCGCCGCCGGGGGTCCTTCCGGCGCCGTCGCCGACCGGGACCTCGACGCCGTGGTCGCGCTGTTCGACGCCGCCGCCGGCTTCGTCGACCGGCTGCCGTCGGCCGACGTCCGGGCATTCGTCGAGCACCTGTCCGCCCAGGAGCTGCCCGGTGACACCGGTGCGGCGCGGGCGGTCGCCGGCGAGACGGTCCGGCTGCTCACCGCGCACGCCGCCAAGGGGCTGGAGTGGGACCTGGTCTGCGTGTCGGGGGTGCAGGAGGGCCTGTGGCCCGACCTGCGCGAGCGCGCCTCGCTGCTCGGCGCGGAGGTGCTCGTCGAGAAGGCGGCGGGCATCGACGGGGCGCGGACCGACCGCCGCACCCTGGCGCTGGCCGAGGAGCGGCGGCTGTTCTACGTGGCGTGCACCCGGGCCCGCCGGCGGCTGGTGGTCACCGCCGTGGAGGGCGCCCTCGACGGGGCCGACGCCGGCGCGACCGCCTCCCGCTTCCTCGACCTCGTGTCACCGCCGCCGCCCGACGGCCGGCCGCTCACCGAGCTGCCCCGCGCGCTCACCCTCCCCGCGCTCGTCGCGGAGCTCCGCCGGGCCGTCACCGACCCGCAGACCCCGCCCGCCCGGCGGTCGGCCGCCGCAGCCCTGCTGCGCCGGCTGGCCGACGAGGGCGTACCCGGTGCGGCGCCCGCCCGCTGGTGGGGGCTGGCGCCGCTGTCGGACGACGCCCCGCTGGTCGACGAGGAGCTGCCGGTGCGGGTGCGCCCGTCGGCGATCGAGACCTTCCAGCGCTGCCCGCTGCGCTGGGTGCTCGGCGCGGTCGGTGCCGAGGCCTCGCCGGATGCCACCCGCACCGTGGGCTCGGCGGTGCACGCGGTCGCCCAGCAGGTGGCCGAGGGGCTGCCCGCGGCCGACGCCCGCCCGGTGCTGGACGCCGAGCTCGACCAGCTCGACCTCGGCCCCGGCTGGGCCGACCAGCGGCAGCGGGTGCAGGCCCACGACATGCTCGACCGGTTCCTGCGCTGGCACGCGGCCAATCCCCGGGAGCTGGTCGGCGCCGAGGTGGACTTCGACGTCGTCGTGGGGCGGGCGCGCATCCGCGGCCAGGTCGACCGGCTCGAGCGGGACGCGGAGGGGCGCCTGGTCGTCGTCGACCTCAAGACGGGGAAGACGGCGGCGAAGAACACCGAGGAGCACGGGCAGCTCGCGGCCTACCAGGTGGCGGTCGCAGCCGGCGCCTTCGAGCAGCACGGCACCGCCCCCGGGGGCGCGGCGCTGCTGCAGGTGGGCACCGGCGCCAAGGCCAAGGAGCAGCACCAGGAACCGCTGCCCGCCGACGTGCCGCTGGAGGGCACGTGGGCCGGGGAGCTCGTCGCGGAGGTGGGCGTCGGCATGGGCGCGGGGACGTTCGAGGTGCGCACCGGCACGCACTGCTCGCGCTGCCCGGCGCGGCGCAGCTGCCCGCTGCAGGAGCCCGGCCGGCAGGTGACCGGATGAGCGACGAGCAACTCTCCTTCGACGACCTGCTGGCCGGGGCCGCGCCGCCGGAGCCCGCGCCCCGGCGGCTGCTCACGCCCGCCGAGGTCGCGGAACGCTGCGGTCTCTCCTACGCGCCCTCCGACGAGCAGGCCGGCGTGGTCTGCGCCCCGGCGGACCGGCCGCTGGTGGTCGTCGCCGGCGCCGGCTCGGGCAAGACCGAGACGATGGCCGCCCGCGTCTCCTACCTGGTGGCCAACCGGATCGTCGAGCCCGAGGCCATCCTCGGCCTGACCTTCACCCGCAAGGCCGCCAGCGAGCTGAACGAGCGGATCCGGCTGCGGCTGGGCGCGCTGGCCCGCCACCCGGAGACCGAGGACGACCTGCGCGAGCGGCTCGCGATCGCCCAGCCCACCGTCTCCACCTACCACGGCTACGCCGCCGCGCTGGTCGCCGAGCACGGGCTGCGCATCGGCGTGGAGCCCGGCGCCGGGGTGCTGGGCCCCGCCATGTGCTGGGGGCAGGCCGCGACGGTGGTCGCCGCCTGGACCGGCGACATGGCCGACGTGCCGCTCACCCTGCTGACCACCGTCGAGGACGTGCTGGCGCTCGCCGCCGAGATGGGCGAGCACGACGTGAGCGCCGCGGCCCTGCGCACCTGGACGGCGCGGCTGGAGGCGCAGATCGCCGGCTACGCGGACGCGCCCAGGAAGAAGGGCCCCTACGCCGCCGTCACCGAGATGCTGGCCCGGCAGAAGGCGCGCGTGGCGCTGCTGCCGCTGGTCGAGGCGTTCGAGGCGCGCAAGCGGGCCCTGGGCTCGATCGACTACGCCGACCAGGTGGCGCACGCCGCCCGCATCGCCGTCGCCGCTCCCGAGGTCGGGCGCCGCGAGCGGGCGCGCTGGAAGGTGGTGCTGCTCGACGAGTACCAGGACACCAGCGTCGGGCAGCTGCGCATGCTGGAGGCCCTCTTCGGCGGGGCGAGCGGCCACCCGGTGCTCGCCGTCGGCGACCCGCGCCAGTCCATCTACGGGTGGCGCGGTGCCTCGGCGGGCACGATCGAGCGCTTCGACCGCACCTTCCCGGGGCGCCCCGGCCGCACGGCGCAGCGGCTGACGCTGGCCACCAGCTGGCGCAACGACGAGGCGGTGCTGGCGGTGGCCAACGCCGTCTCGGCGATGCTGCCCGCGCCTGCCCAGCCGCTTCCCGACCTCGCCCCGGCGCCCACCGCCGGCCGCGGCTCGGTGACCGTCGGGCTGTACGAGACCGTCGCCGAGGAGACCGCCGCCCTGGCCGACCGCCTGGCGGCCTGCTGGAACGGCACCGACCCCGCCGTCCGGCCCAGGCCCGACGGCCGGCCGCCGTCGATGGCGGTCCTGGTGCGCACCCGCAAGCAGCTGCCCGGCATCGCCGCGGCCCTGCGCGAGCGCGGGCTGCCCGTGGAGGTCGTGGGGCTGGGCGGCCTGCTGGAGGTGCCCGAGGTCTCCGACGTCGTCGCCACCCTCACCGTGCTGGTCGACCCGACCGCCGGGGACGCGATGGGCCGGCTGCTCACCGGCGCCCGCTGGCGGATCGGCCCGCGCGACCTCGCCGCGCTCGAGGCCCGCGCCCGCGCCCTGGTGCACTCCCGTCGGCCGGCCCGCCCGGACGGGCCCGACGGCGAGCACGCCGGCGTGGTGGAGGCGCCGCAGGAGCGCGGCAGCATCGTGGAGGCGCTCGACGACCTCGGCGACGCCTCGCAGTACTCGCCCGCCGGCTACCGGCGGCTGCGCCGGTTCGGCGCCGAGCTCGCGCACCTCCGCGGCCGGATCGGGGAGTCGCTGCCCGACCTGGTCGACGAGGTGGCCCGCACGCTGGGGCTGGAGACCGAGCTGGCCAGCGCTCCCGGGGTCAGCCCGGCCGGCGCGCGCGCCCACCTCGACGCGCTGCACGGCGTCGCCGCCGAGTTCACCGAGCTGGCCGAGCTGCCGTCGCTGCCGGCGTTCCTGGGCTACCTGCGCGACGCCGAGGAGCGTGAGCGCGGCCTGGAGCCCGGCGAGGTGGCGGTCAACCCCGAGGCGGTGCAGCTGCTCACCGGGCACTCGGCCAAGGGGCTGGAGTGGGAGGTCGTCGCGGTGCCCGGGATGACCGCCGACCAGTTCCCGGCCCGCACCAACGCCAGTGACTCCTGGATCAAGGACCCGGGCGCGGTCCCGGTCGACCTGCGGCTCACCGACCGGGAGGAGCTGCCCCGGCTGCGGCTGCCGGTGCCCGGCTCGGGTGACCAGGCGGCGGTGCGCGACGCGCTGGAGGACTACGTCCAGGACTGGAAGGACTTCGGTCGGGACGAGGAGATCCGGCTGGGCTACGTCGCCGTCACCCGCGCCAAGCGGCTGCTGCTGTGCTCGGGCAGCTGGTGGCGCGACGGCGTGAAGCCGTGCGGCCCCTCGTCGCTGCTGACCACCGCGAAGGAGGCGTGCGAGGCCGGCGCCGGTGCGATCGTGCACTGGGCGCCCGCGCCCGAGGACGGCGCGACCAACCCGGCGCTGGAGGAGTGGCCGGTCGGCGTGTGGCCGGCCGACCCGCTGTCGGAGCCGCGGCGTCGGGCGCTCACCGCGGCCGCGCAGCTGGTGGAAGGGGCGGCGCCGCACCCGCTGGACCCGGAGCGCGCGCTCGGCGGGGGAGACGAGCTGGTGGAGCAGTGGGTGCGCGACGCCGACCTGCTGCTGCGCGAGCGGGCGCGCCACGAGAGCCCGACCGTCGACGTCCCCCTGCCCTCGCACCTCTCGGTGTCCGCGCTGGTCACCCTACGCCGCGACCCGGCCGAGCTCGCCCGGCGGCTCCGCCGGCCGATGCCGGCCGCACCCGCGCCGCAGGCCCGCCGGGGCACGGCGTTCCACGCGTGGCTGGAGGAGCGGTTCGGCGCCGCCCGGCTGGTCGACCTCGACGAGCTGCCCGGCTCCGGTGACGAGCTGGCCGCTCCCGACGACGCGCTGGAGGAGCTGCGTGCGGCGTTCCTGGCCAGCGAGTGGGCCGACCGGCAGCCCGTCGAGGTCGAGGTGCCGTTCGAGACACCCCTGGGTCCGATCACCCTGCGCGGCCGGATCGACGCGGTCTTCCAGCGCGAGGACGGCGGCTACGAGGTCATCGACTGGAAGACCGGCCCGCCGCCGACCGGGGCGGAGCTCGCCGCCGTGGGTGTGCAGCTGGCCGCCTACCGGCTGGGCTGGTCGCGGCTGACCGGGGTACCGGTCGAGCGGGTCAGCGCCGGGTTCCACCACGTCGCCGCGAAGGAGACCCTGCGCCCGGTCGACCTGCTCGACGAGGCGGGCCTGCTCGCCCTGATCACCGGGACGGGCTGAGCGACTCCCCGAGCGTTCCAGGAGGAGCGATGGACCGGTCCCGGCGTCGTACCGCACGAGCCATCGTCGCCTCGAGCGCGGTGCCGCTTCTCGCTGCGTGCGGAGGTGGCGAGGTGATCGCGGCAGGCGGCGTGACCGTCCTGGTCTCCGAGCGGACAGGCTCCGGCATGGACGCGCTGGGTGGCGGCCGGCTGGAGGTCGTGGGGGGATGCCTCGGTGCCGGCGGCTCCGTGGTCGTCTGGCCCCACGGCACCGAGGTGGTCGACGAGGAACCGATGACGATCGATGTCCCTGGCCACGGCATCTACGGCCTGGGCGACGAGGTCGAGGTCGGAGGTGGCTTCGTCCTCGAGCACTCCTCGCAGGACGTGCGACCCGGGCCCTTCGACATCGCGGGCGTGACCGTCCCGGCCGGGTGCGCGGAGCACGACGTCTTCCTCGCCCGCTGACGACGCGCCGCTCGCGACCGACCGGTCGGGGCTCGGTGCCCGCGCACGGACGGCGCACCCCGTGCGGAGGCGCGAGGATGGCGCCATGGACGTCCTGAGCAGCCGCATCCTGCTCCGACCGTCGGACGCACGCCGGTCGCAGTCGTTCTACCGGGACGTGATCGGCTTGGCGGTGCACCGCGAGTTCGGTCCTCCGGAGCACCCCGGGGTGGTCTTCTTCCTCGGCAACGGGCTGCTGGAGGTCTCCGGCCGGTCGGAGGAGCGCCCGGCCGGTCTGGCCCTGTGGCTGCAGGTCCGGGACGTCGCCGCCGAGCACCACCGGCTGGCGGCGGCCGGCGTCACGGTCACCCGGCCGCCCGCGCTGGAGCCCTGGGGTCTGGTCGAGATGTGGATCGAGGACCCCGACGGCGTGCGGATCGTCCTGGTGGAGGTCCCCGACGAGCACCCCCTGCGCCGCGACCAGCGCTGAGTCCACGCCGCGGGACGTTTCCGCGGGAACGCCCCGGCCCGCCGTTCACGGGTCCCCGCGGACGGCCGCCGGGGCGAGGGAGCCGGCCGGGCGTCAGGTCGAGGCGACCCGGTCCAGGATCGCGCGGGCCAGCTCCTCGGGAGCCTGCTCCGGGATCCAGTGCGTGACGCCGGGCAGCTCCACGAAGCGGTAGTCGCCGGTCACGAACTCCGCGCACGCCTCCGCCGCCGTCCGGCCGATGGCGACGTCGCCGTCGCTCCACACGTACGTCGTCGGCACCTCGACCTTGTCGACGCGGATGTCCGAGCTCATCGCCCGGTACCAGTTCAGCGCCGCGGTGAGCGCCCCCGGCGCCGAGAGCACGGCCACGTACTCGTCGACCGCCTCGGGGGAGACCCCGGTGTCGCCGTCGGCACCGAGCAGCATCCGGCGCAGCCGGCGCGCGTCGTCGGCGAGCAGCACCTCCTCGGCCTTGCCGGGCTGCCAGAACAGCCGGATGTAGGACGAGCGCTCCTTCTGCTCCGGGTCGATGCGGAAGGCCGCGGTGTAGGCGGCCGGGTGCGGCACGGAGACGGCGGTGAGCGAGCGGACCCGGTCGGGGTGCCAGGCACCGAGGGTCCAGGCGACGTTGGCGCCCCAGTCGTGGCCCACGACGTCGGCCACCGGGATCTCCAGCGCGGTCATCAGGTCGGCGGTGACCTGGGCGAGGCTCTGCATCGCGTACGCCTCGACCTCGGACGGGCGGGCCCCGGGGGAGTAGCCGAGCTGGTCGGGCGCGTAGGTGCGCAACCCGGCCTGGGTGAGCAGCGGCGTCACCGCCGCCCACGACGCCGAGGTCTCGGGGAACCCGTGCAGCAGGAGCACGGGCCGGCCGTCCTCGGGTCCGTCGACGCGCACGTCGAAGGTCAGGTCGCCGACATCGGTCCGCAGCAGCTCTCCGGGCATGCCCCGGACGCTAACGGTCCCGCGCGGGCGCCGCGCCCCCCGGGAAACCCCGAGCGGCGGGCGCAGGCCGGGCGGCCGGGCGGCGCGGCTACCGTCGGGGACCGTGACCAGCGCCGAACGGAACTTCGTCCTCGACCACCTCGACGACCTGCACACCGATCTCGACGCCTGGCTGCGCATCCCGTCGATCTCGGCCGACCCCGCGCACGCCCGCGACGTCGCGGCCAGCGCCACATGGCTGGCCGACGCGCTGCGCCGCGTCGGCTTCCCGACCGTGGAGATCTGGCAGACCGCCGGCGCCCCGGCCGTCTTCGCCGAGTGGCCCAGCGCCGACGCCGGCGCCCCGGTCGCCCTCGTCTACGGCCACCACGACGTGCAGCCGGTCGACCCGCTCAAGCTGTGGGAGCACCCACCGTTCGAGCCGACCCGGGTCGAGGGACCGGACGGCCCGGAGCTGCACGCCCGCGGAGCCATCGACGACAAGGGCAACGTCGCCTTCCACCTGCTCGGCATCCGCGCGCACCTGGCCGCCACCGGCCGCGACACCCCGGCCGTCACGGTCAAGCTGCTCATCGAGGGTGAGGAGGAGTCGGGGTCGCCGCACTTCGAGGGCCTGCTCCGCGACAACGCCGACCGGCTGGCCTGCGACGTCGTCGTCGTCAGCGACACCGGGATGGCCGCACCCGACGTCCCCAGCGCCGTGACGGCGATGCGCGGCCTGGCCGACGCCGAGATCACCCTGCGCGGCCCGGCCGTCGACCTGCACTCCGGCTCCTTCGGCGGCGCCGTCCCGAACCCGCTGCACGCGATGGCCGAGCTGCTCGCGAAGCTGCACGACGAGCAGGGCCGGGTGACCATCCCGGGCTTCTACGACCGGGTCCGCCCGCTGTCGGACCGCGAGCGCGAGCTGATGGGCCGGGTGCCGTTCGACGAGCAGGCCTGGCTCGCCGGCCCGGCCGCCTCCCGGGCCACCTACGGCGAGGCCGGCTACAGCACCCTGGAGCGCACCGGCGCCCGGCCGACCGCCGAGGTCAACGGCATGTGGGGCGGCTACACCGGCCCCGGCCACAAGACGATCATCCCGGCCGAGGCGCACGCCAAGGTCACCTTCCGCCTGGTCTCCGACCAGCGCCCGGAGGACGTCGGCCCGATGCTGCGCGCCTGGGTCGAGGCGACCGTGCCGGAGGGCATCCAGGCCGAGGTGCACACCCCGCCCGGCGGGGTCGCGCCGTGCGCCAGCGACCTGGACTCCCCGCACATGGACGCGCTGCTCGCCGCCATCGGCCAGGCGTTCGACACCGACCCCGGCGACGTGCTGTTCACCCGCGAGGGCGGCAGTGGCCCCGAGGCGGCGATCGTCGAGGCCCTCGGCGCCCCGCTGCTCTTCCTCGGCGCCGGGCTGCCGACCGACCGGATCCACTCCCCGAACGAGCGGGT
Source organism: Blastococcus sp. KM273128 (assembly GCF_021698975.1). GTDB lineage: Bacteria > Actinomycetota > Actinomycetes > Mycobacteriales > Geodermatophilaceae > Blastococcus. The sequence continues at coordinate 32,508 of NZ_SSXA01000045.1, forward strand.
GCTGCTGCCGATGCTCTACCGCGGCGCGGAGGCGGCGGCCCACCTCTGGCGGGAGCTCGCCGCCCGCCGCGCCGGCTAGGGGCGCGTGCCGACGACGACCACGGCCCCGCGGTCGTCGTCGGTGACCTGCCGGGCCGCCAGCCCGGCGGCGGCAACCAGGGCGAGCGCGGCGGGCACCTGGCCCTCGCCGCACTCGAACAGCAGCGCACCGCCCGGCGCGAGCCACTCCGGCGCGCCGGCGGCGACCCGGCGGGCCAGCGCGAGCCCGTCCGCACCGCCGTCGAGCGCCGTCCGCGGCTCGTGCTGCCGCGCCTCCGGGGGCAGCAGGGCGACCGCCGCCGTCGGCACGTAGGGGACGTTGGCGGTGAGGACGTCGACGCGACCGCGCAGGCCCGGGGGCAGCGCGGTGAACAGGTCCCCCTCGTGCACGGGCGTGACCGGCAGGTTGAGCCGGGCGCAGGCCACGGCCGCGGGGTCCAGGTCGGCGGCGTGCAGGTCGAGGTCCGGGACGGCGGCGGCCAGCGCCGCGGCGACCGCGCCGGTCCCGCAGCACAGGTCGACGACGACGGCGCCCGGGCGCGCGAGCACCACGGCCTCGGCCACCAGCAGCTCGGTGCGGCGGCGCGGCACGAAGACGCCGGGCGCGACGGTGATGCGCAGCCCGGCGAACGCGGCCCAGCCGAGCACCTGCTCCAACGGCGCGCCGGCCACCCGCCGCGCGACCAGCCGGGCCAGGTCGCCGGCGTCGCGAGCCTCCGCCGCGAGAAGGGCCGCCTCCTCCTCGGCGAAGACGCACCCGGCGTCGCGCAGCCGGCGCACGAGGTCGCCGTCGGGGGAGTGCACGGCGGCCTCCTTCGGCGGGCGCGGGTCCCCGGGCCGCTACGGGTCACGCCCTAGGCTGAGGCCGTGACCGGAGCGGGCCAGGACGCGGCACCGGGGTGGTACCCCGACCCGGCCGGCACCCCCGGCATGGTGCGCTGGTGGAGCGGTACCGCGTGGTCCGACGTCATGATGCCCGCGGGTCCGGGCGTCCAGGTGCACCGGGGGGCCGCCCGCACCGCCGTGCAGGAGCCGGCCGCGCCGGAGGCGCCGGCGCAGCCCGCCGGCCGCCGCTCGCGCGCCCGGCTGTGGGTGGCCGCGGGCGCGGTGCTGGTGCTCCTCGTCGCCGCGGTCATCGCGGTGCTGGGCCGGTCGCCGGGTGGCGACGCCACGGCCGAGGAGCCGGTCGTCGCGCCGGCCCCGGCCCCCGGTGACCCCTTCCCGCCCGGCACCGTCCGGATCATCGACGAGGTCGCCGGCATCTCCTACCCGTACCTGGGCGAGGGGTGGTCGGAGTTCGACCTGGGCCGGCAGCTGGAGACGTCCGCGACCGCCGGCCAGTACTTCACCACCCAGGAGGCCACCCCCGACGGCGGCATCTTCATCTCCCAGTGCACCTCCGGCCCGGTGGCCGAGGGGTACGGGTGGGCGGGGCCGTCGACGCTGCAGAGCACGGTGACGACGCTGGCCGCGAGCGTCCGCGCCAACTACTACCCGGGGCCGAACACCATCGAGATCCGCCGGGACGAGCCCCGGACCGTCGACGGGCGGCCCGCCCACCTGCTGGAGTTCCAGCTCTCGTGGGACGTCGAGGGCTACGACGCCTCCGGCGAGCGGGCGGCGCTGCTGCTCATCGACGTCGGCCGGCCCGCCCCGGCGCTGCTCTACGTCTCCATCCCCAACACCCACGCCGAGCTCTACGGCGTCATCGACCGGGTCGTCACCGACGTCGACGTGTTGGAGTGACGAACCGCGCGGGCGACCGACGAGCGGGGCCCGGAGGGTTCCCGAGGAGGGACGCGGCCGCAGGGGCTCACCAGGGATGGGGACGGCAACTGGCCGCGGTGTCACCCGGAGGGTGACGTCGTCGTACTGTCGGGCGCGTGACTGCAGCTGGTACCGAACTGACCCTGCGGCACCCGATCGAACGGTTCACGCTGGACAACGGCCTGCGGGTGGTCCTCGCCCCCGACCGCAGCGTGCCGGTGGTGGCGGTGAGCGTCTACTACGACGTCGGGATGCGCAACGAACCCGAGGGGCGCACCGGCTTCGCGCACCTCTTCGAGCACATGATGTTCCAGGGGTCGGCGAACGTCGCGAAGATGGAGCACGCCCGGCTGGTGCAGGCCGCGGGCGGCACGTTCAACGGCTCCACGCACCAGGACTACACGAACTACTTCCAGGCGCTGCCCGCCGAGGCGCTGGAGCGCGCCCTCTTCCTCGAGGCCGACCGCATGGCCGCGCCGGCGATCACCGAGGAGAACCTCCGCAACCAGATCGACGTGGTCAAGGAGGAGATCCGGGTCAACGTGCTCAACCGGCCCTACGGCGCCTTCCCCTGGCTGCAGCTGCCGCAGGTCGCCTTCGACACGTTCGCCAACACCCACGACGGCTACGGGTCCTTCGTCGACCTGGAGTCCTCGACGGTGGCCGACGCGACCGACTTCTTCGACAAGTACTACGCGCCGGGCAACGCCGTGCTGTGCATCGGCGGCGACCTCGACGTCGGGGCCACCGAGGAGCTGGTCCGCCGCTGGTTCGGCCCGATCCCCGGCCGGCACGTCCCGCCGCTCCCGTACACCGGCGAGCCCTCGCCGACCACCGTCCGCTCCGCCGTCGTCGAGGACCGGCTGGCCCCGGCGCCGGCGCTCGCCCTCGGCTGGCGGGTGCCCGATCCGGTCGGCGACCTCGACACCTACCTGGGCAGCGTGCTGCTGGCCGAGCTGCTGAGCGAGGGCGACGCCTCCCGCCTGGAGAGCCGGCTGGTCCACGGCGACCGGATCGCGATCGCCCAGAGCAGCTACGTGGGCCTGTTCGGGGACCCCTTCGACGTCCGCGACGCCACCCTGCTCACCACCCAGGTGCACCACCCGGCCGCGGTGCCGGCCGAGCGCGTCATGGCCGCCGTCCACGAGGAGGTGGGCCGCATCGCCACCGAGGGCGTCGGCGCCGAGGAGCTGCGCCGGGTGCAGGCGCGCATCGAGGCGCAGCTGCTGCAGCAGGCCGACTCGGTGCTCGGCCGCACGCTGGCCTTCGCCGCAGCCGAGCTGGTCCACGGCCGCGCCGAGCTCGCCGGTGAGCTGGCAGCCCGGCTGGCCGCCGTGACCCCGGAGGCGGTGCAGGCCGCCGCCCGGGGGCTGGACCCGGGCACCGCCGCGGTGCTGGAGCTGCGACCGGCAGGAGGTGCCCGATGACCGCCGCCCTGATCCCCCCGCTGGGCGAGCCCCGGCCCCAGCCGGCCCCGGAGGCCGTCGAGACGACGCTGCCCAACGGGCTGCGCGTGGTCGTGGTGCCCCGGCCCGGTGTGCCCCTGGTCGAACTGCGCCTGCGGGTGCCGTTCGCGGCGGCCAGCGCCCGCAACGCCGGCGTGCACGCCGCGCGCGGCGCCGTCCTCTCCGGTGCGGTGCTGCTGGGCACGCAGCGGCACGACCAGGCCGAGGTCGCCCAGCTGCTGCAGGGCCACGGCGCCGAGCTGTCGGTGAGCACCGACGCCGACCGGCTGGTCTTCGGCACCACCCTGCTCCCCGGCGGGCTCGCCCCGGTGCTGGAGCTCCTCGCCGAGCTGCTGACCGACGCCGCCTACCCGGCCGGCCGCGTCGACGGCGAGCGCGACCGGCTCGCCGAGCGCATCGCGATCGCCCGCACGCAGCCCGGCACGATCGCCCGCTCCGCGCTGGCCGCCCGCCGGTACGGCGCCCACCCGTACGCCATCCAGCTGCCCGACGCCGACCTCGTGGCCGCCGTGCGCGCCCCTGCGCTGCGCCGGCTGCACCGGGAGCGGGTGCTCCCCGCGGGCAGCATCCTCGTGCTCGTCGGCGACCTGGACCCGGCGGCGGCCACCGCGACGGCCGCCGCCGCGCTCGAGGTCTGGAGCGGCAGCGGCACGGCGGTGCAGGCCCCGCCGGTCACCGAGCAGCCGGCGCAGGGCATCGAGCTGGTGCACCGGCCCGGCGCGGTGCAGTCCAACCTGCGCCTCGGTGGCCCGGCACCCGCACGCACCGACCCCGACCTCCCGGCGGCGCGGCTCGCCGCCATGGTCTACGGCGGGTACTTCTCCTCGCGGCTGGTCGAGAACATCCGGGAGCGGCGCGGCTACAGCTACAGCCCGCGCAGCGCGATCGACCACCAGCGCGCGGCGTCGTCCTTCCTCGTCGAGGCCGACGTCGCCACCGAGGTCACCGGCCCGGCGCTGCTGGAGACGCTCTACGAGCTGGGCCGCATGGCGCTGACCCCGGTCACCGAGGCCGAGCTGGACGCCGCCCGCCGGTACATCCTCGGCAGCATGGCGCTGAGCACCTCCACCCACGCCGGCCTGGCCAGCACGCTGTCGGCGCTGCTCGGCGTGGGGTTGCCGGCCGACTGGCTGAGCAGCCACCAGCGCGACCTCACCCAGGTCACCGTGGAGCAGGTGCAGGCCGCGGCCGCCCGCTACCTGGCGCCCGAGGCACTCACCGCCGTGGTCGTGGGCGACGCCGACCGGGTGGCCGCCGAGCTCGGCACCCTGGCGCCGGTCACCGTCACCGGGGGCGGCGGGCAGGAGTGACCACCGGCCCCGGCCCCGGCGACGACGGTCCGCTGCTGTCGCGCTCGGGGCACGATCGGGCGCACCTCGCCCGGACGCTGACCGATCCCGCCGGCGGCCGGCCGGTGCGGGTGCTCACGGTCGACGCCGCCCGCGCCGTGCCGGTCGAGGAGGGGCCCGCGGGACCCCGCCTGGTCTGGGACGAGCGGCCGGCCCTCCCCGCGGGCGCGGTGTTCCTCGGGGAGGCCGGGGGGGTGCCGTACGCGGCGGTGCGCGGGGAACGGGCGCTCACCGTCAACGGCCGGCCGGTCGACCGGTGGGCCGGGCTGCGCGAGGTCGGCGCGGACCTGGACGACCTGGACGCCGGTCTGCTGGCCCAGGCCGTCGGCATCCTCGAGTGGCACGAGCGCAACCGGTTCAGCCCGCTCACCGGCGTGGCGACGACGGTCGAGCGGGCCGGCTGGTCGCAGCGCGACCCCAGCACCGGCACCGAGTTCTTCCCGCGGGTCGACCCCGCGGTGATCATGCTGGTCCACGACGGCGGCGACCGCGTGGTGCTCGGCCGCCAGGCGACGTGGCCCCCGGGGCGGTTCTCCATCCTGGCCGGCTTCGTCGAGCCGGGGGAGTCCGCCGAGGCGGCGGTGGCCCGGGAGGTCGAGGAGGAGGTCGGGCTGCGCGTCACCGACATCCGCTACGTCGCCAGCCAGCCCTGGCCCTTCCCGCAGTCGCTCATGCTCGGGTTCGTCGCCCGGGCCGACGGCGACCAGCCGCTGCGCCTCGACCCGCACGAGATCGAGGAGGCGCGCTGGTTCACCCGCGAGGAACTGCGCAGCCGCGACGGTCAGCTGGCGGTGCCGCCGTCCATCTCGATCGCGAGGCACATCCTCGACCGCTGGTTGAACGACGAGCTCAGCTGAACCTCCCCTGCAGCACCAGCGCGGGGCGGTCGGGGTGGTCGGCCAGCACGACCGCGTCGGCGAGCGACACCGGGTCGACCTCCTCGTCGTACCGGTCGAACGCCGGCAGCTCCCAGGCCTGCTCCGGCGGCGTGCGGCGGGCCCGCGCGGCCGGCGCCATCCGCAGGTGCACGACGACGTCGAACGCCAGCCCGACCCCCTGCAGCAGCGATCCGGGCACGAGGAGCACGCCGTCGGCCGGTGCGGCCCGGCGGGGCAGCCGGGCCGAGCGGTCCCGCGCCAGGTCCCACAGCGCCGGGAGGTACTCCCCGGACCCGTCCGGTCCGACCGCGCCCAGCACCTCGCGGGTGAGCGCACCGGCGTCCAGCCAGTCGGTGTAGCGGGCGTCGGGATCGGTGCGGCCGTGCTCCAGCCGCAGCGACGCCGGCCGGTAGAACCCCACGGCGGGGACGACGACGGCGGCGCGCCCCAGCATCGGCAGCCGGCCGGCGACCGCGTCCGCCAGCGCACCGGGGTCCGCCGCGTCGGGTCCGTCGACGGCCACCCGCAGGGCGGTGGCGCCGGGCTCCGGGGAGACGTCGGCCAGCAGCGCGGCCAGGCGGTCGGCGAGGGCGCCGGGGGAGAGCGGCTCCGGACGGGTCAGGAGCGGCCGTCCGCGGTGGCGACGACGCCGCTGCGCACCGGCTCGGCCCGCGGCGCGGGCGGTGCCGTGGCCGCCGGGCCGGGAGCGGAGGCGGGTGGCGCGACGTCGGGCGCCAGGCTCCCGAGCACCTCGCGGGCCAGCTCCACCACGGGCCGGCCCTGCGTGCGGGCATCGCGGCGCAGCCCCTCGAACGCCGTCCGCGGGCTCGTGCCCTGCCGCTCGGCGAGCACCCCGATGGCCCGCTCGGTGGAGACCCGGGCGGCCAGCGCGTGCTCCAGCTGGGCCACGGTGCGCTCCAGCGCGGCGATGCGCGCGTCCACCGGGTCGGTGTCGTCCGGGGTGGCCCCGGGGCCGCGCGCGGAGCGCCGCGCGGACCGGTCCGGCTCCGGCAGCCCGCCCAGCTCGTCGGCCACGAGGTCGGCCAGGGTCATGCCCTCGACGACGTCCTCGACGGGCTCGCCGCCGGCCGGGCCGCCGGGCAGGGGGACGACCACCCAGCCGCGCACGGTCCGGGTCAGCGCCACCCGCGGCCGCTCCCCGGTCCCCGGGCAGGCCGCGAGCTCGGATCGGGTCGGCGCGTCGAGGGACACGCGCCCCTCGGGCGGCCTCGGACCGGGGACCACGGCGATCACGCCTCCGGGATGTGTGCCAGCTGGGCCTTCACCGCGTCGATGCTGGGGTTGGTCAGCGCGGTGCCGTCGGGGAAGACCAGCGTGGGGACGGTGCGGTTGCCCCCGTTGGCCTGCATGACCAGGTCCGCCGCCTGCGCGTCGGTCTCGATGTCGACCTCGGCGAACGCGATGCCCTCGCGCTGCATCAGCTTCTTGAGCCGCACGCAGTACCCGCACCACGTGGTGGTGTACATGGTGACGGCGGCGCCGGGGGTCGTGGTCATCGCGGGGAGTCTCCCTGTTCGTGCCTGGTCGGTCCAGCCCCGGGACGGGGTGGCGTGCTGCGTGGATGCCAACGTGGCGCCCCTGGGGATGCTTCCCGCCGTCCGTCGGTGCCGGCTGGGAGGATCGTCCGGGGAGCCGACGGCTCCCCGGAAGGTCCGGGACGACGAACGGGGAGGGACGCCGGCGATGGCGCACGCGGACGCGGAGGCCGTGCTCGACGGGCTGGACGACGAGCAGCGCGCGGCCGCCCAGGCGGTGTCGGGGCCGGTCTGCATCCTGGCCGGTGCCGGCACCGGCAAGACCCGCACGATCACCCACCGCATCGCCTACGGCGTGCACACCGGCACCTACGTCCCCGAGCAGGTGCTGGCGGTGACGTTCACCGCCCGGGCGGCCGGCGAGCTGCGCGCCCGCCTGGCCGCGCTCGACGTCGGCGGGGTGCAGGCGCGCACCTTCCACGCCGCCGCCATGCGCCAGCTGCGCTACTTCGCCCCCCGGGTGCTCGGCGGCCCGATGCCGGGGCTCATCGAGAACAAGCTGCGGGTGGTCGCCTCCGCGGCCACGCGGAACCGGCTGACCACCGACCGCACCACCCTCCGCGACCTCGCCAGCGAGATCGAGTGGGCCAAGACCACGCTGGCCACGCCCGAGGACTACCCGGCCCGCGCGAAGGCCGCCGGCCGCGAGGCCCCCTTCGAGCCGGCCGCGGTCGCCGCCGTCTACGCCAGCTACGAGCAGGCCAAGCAGCGCGACGGCGCCCTGGACTTCGAGGACCTCCTGCTGGTCACCGCCTTCGCGCTCGAGGAGCACCCGGACGTCGCCCGGCAGGTGCGCGCCCAGTACCGGCACTTCGTCGTCGACGAGTACCAGGACGTCAACCCGCTGCAGCAGCGGCTGCTCGACGCCTGGCTGGGCGGGCGCGCGGAGGTCTGCGTCGTCGGCGACCCGAACCAGACCATCTACTCCTTCACCGGCGCCGACCCGGACTACCTGCTCGGGTTCGCCGACCGCTACGCCGACGCGGCCGTGGTCAAGCTGGAGCGCGACTACCGCTCCACGCCGCAGGTGGTGGGGCTGGCCAACCGGCTGATCGGTCAGGCGCCGCCGCGCAAGGGGCTGCCGGGCCTGCGCCTGCTCGGCCAGCGCCCGCAGGGCCCCGAGCCCCGGTTCGCGGAGCACCCCGACGAGCCGGCGGAGGCTGCGGCGGTCGCGGCCCGCTGCAAGGCGCTCATCGACGACGGCACGCCCGCCGCCGAGATCGCGGTGCTGTTCCGCATCAACGCGCAGTCGCAGGTGTACGAGTCGGCGCTGGCCGACGCCGGGGTGCCCTACGTGCTCAAGGGCGGGGAGCGCTTCTTCGAGCGGCCCGAGGTGCGCGAGGCGGTGCTGCTGCTGCGCGGTGCGGCCGCCGGCGGCAACGAGCCCGGCATGCTCGTGCCCGCGGTCCGCGACGTGCTGGCCTCCACCGGGTGGGTCGAGCACCGCCCGCCGGCCGGGGGCGCGGCGCGGGACCGCTGGCAGTCCCTCGCCGCGCTGGTCGACCTCGCCGTCGACCTGGTCGCGGAGAACCCCTCCCTGGACCTCGCCGGCTTCGTCACCCACCTCGCCGAGCGGGCCGACGCGCAGCACGCACCCACCGTCCAGGGCGTGACCCTGGCGTCGATGCACGCGGCCAAGGGCCTGGAGTGGGACGTCGTGTTCGTCGTCGGGCTCGTCGACGGCGTGCTGCCGATCGCCCAGTCCCTCAGCCGCCCCGACGCGGTCGAGGAGGAGCGCCGGCTGCTGTACGTGGCGGTCACCCGCGCCCGCGAGCAGCTGACCCTCTCGTGGTCGCTGGCGCGCAACCCGGGTGGCCGGCGGGCCCGCCCGCGCAGCCGCTTCCTCGACGGGCTCGCGCCGGGCTCCGGGCCGACGGCGCCACCACCGCGCCGCCCGGCCAAGCGGGCCAAGGTGGTCCTGGAGGGCGAGGCGGGGGAGCTGTTCGAGCGGCTCCGGGCCTGGCGCAGCCAGACGGCGCAGGACGCCTCGGTGCCCGCCTACGTCGTCTTCTCCGACGCCACGCTGCAGGCCATCGCCGAGAGCCGGCCGGCCAGCCTCCGGGAGCTGTCCGGGCTGCCCGGTATCGGGGCCCGCAAGCTCGAGCTCTACGGCGCCGACGTGCTGGCGACCGTCAGCGGCTGAGCCGGTGAGGAGACCGTCGCCCACGGCGACGGCAGGCGGTTCCGAGACCGACCCGGGCACCCCCGCGGAGGAACCGCGGTTAATTCGATTGACCGTCCCGAGGGGCGGCCCTAGTGTCCCGTTCCACACGCGCTGCACCCCCGCGGCGAGCCTGGCCGAGCGGCCGGGACGCGAGAGAGGAAGGAGGGGGTCCCCGATGACGATCACCACGACGATCACGGCTGCCTCCGCCGACCTCCTCGGCCTGGGCGGCGTCGACGCGCGCACGGGTGGCCTGATCATGACCGGTCCCGCCGCCCAGCACGAGGGCACCGGTCTGTCCTCCGCCTGCCGCGGTGAGTGGACCTCCGTCCTCGGTGGGGACGCCGGCACCGACCGCGCCGCCGCCTTCGACCGGCGCCCCAAGTCGCTCCGCACCGTCGAGCGCCCCTTCGTGCCCACCTACCTGCCCCAGCACGACGGCACCACCCTCGGGATCCGTTCCCCCGGGAGACCGCTGAGCTAGCCGCTCGCCGGTCCTCCTCGAGGCCGCGGAACCCGAACCCCGGGATCCGCGGCCATTTCTCTGCCCTCTCCGCGGCACCCGGCCCGACTTCGGTCGGCGGGCCACCGCCGGCCGTACACGACCAGTACGAGGAGGAGCGGCAGTGCAGCAGACGATCGACCGCCCGACGTCCTACCGCCGGCCCGGGCTCCCGCGGACCGGCGGGCCGACCACCCGGCGGCCGCGCCCGGCTCTGCCCCCGGGACCGGTGCGGCGCCCCCTGCCGTGCCGGGTCGAGGACCCCGAGCTGTGGTTCGCCGAGAGCCCGTCGCAGCTGGAGCTCGCCAAGAGCTTCTGCGGCGACTGCCCGGTGCGGGAGGCGTGCCTGGCCGGCGCGCTCTCCCGGGCCGAGCCATGGGGCGTCTGGGGCGGCGAGATCTTCGACCGGGGGGTCGTGATCGCCCGCAAGCGGCCACGTGGCCGTCCCCGGAAGGTCGTCGCGGCGTGAGCCGGCGGCCATCCCCAGCCCGTAAGCACATGACCAGCAGTCCCGAGCTCCCGACCGGGAGCCGACCGAAGGATCCCGCGATGTACATGTTCGAGCCCGACATGGCCCGCAGCCGCATGAGCGAACTGCAGGCCGAGGCGATGGCCGCGTCCCGCGCCCGTCGTCTGTACCTGGCGCGGCGTGCCTCCCGGCGCGCCGAGCGTGCGGTCCGCCGGGCCGCGCGCGCCAGCGCCGCCGTCTTCTGAGCACACCGCGGTCCTCCGGACCGCACCGCCGCCACGTGCCGTCCCCGGTGACGTGGAGCCGGTCAGTCGTGCCTGCGCGGAGCCCTCCGGGCCCCACTCGGCACGACCGCACCGCCGCCACGTGCCGTCCCCCGGTGACGTGGAGCGACGAGCCGCACCGGGCGGGGCCTTCGGGCCCCGCCCGGTGCTACTTCTCGAAGCCGGGGAGCCACTCCTCGAGCACCGCGCGCCAGTCGGCCTCGGCGTCGAGCTGGCACAGCACGCCGATCGAGCCGATCGTCACCCGGTGGATCAGCAGGTAGGCCGGCGGCAGATTCAGCTGCCGGCCCAGCCGGTTGGCCTCCGTCCGCGGGTCACCGATCCGCATCGCCTGCTCCTGCATCCAGGCACGGGTGAAGCGGAAGCGGTCGGTGGCGATCGGCTCCAGCAGCGGGAGCAGGTAGTCCAGCACCGCCTCCGGGTCGACCTGCACCCCCGGCCGCACGAAGCCCTCTGCGCGCAGGTCGGCCAGCACCTCCGCCGCGCGTCCCTCCAGGGCCCACCGCACCAGCCGGCCGATCGGCTCCGGGTGGCCGTCCGGCAGCCGGGCGGTCGCGCCGAAGTCGATGACGCCGAGGCGCCCGTCGGGCAGCAGCCGGAAGTTGCCCGGGTGCGGGTCGGCGTGCAGCAGGCCGGCGCGCTGCGGCCCGGAGAAGTGCAGCGTCGCCAGCAGCCGGCCGGCGCGGTCGCGCTGCTCCCGGCTCCCCGTGGCGATGATCCGGGACAGCGGCGTCCCCTCGATCCACTCGGAGACGACGACCTTGGGCGCACTGGCCACGATGCGGGGCACGGCGATCTCCGGATCACCGGCGTAGGCGGCCGCGAACGCCCGCTGGGCATCGGCCTCGAGGCCGTAGTCGAGCTCCTCCACCACCCGGGCCTTGAGCTCGGCGATCAGCGGCTTGACGTCCAGCCCGGGAAAAACCGACGCGAACAGGCGGGCGAAGCGGGCCAGCTGGTTGAGGTCGCTCATCAGCGCCGTCGCGGCCCCGGGGTACTGGATCTTGACCGCGACGTCGCGGCCGTCCCGCCAGGTCGCGCGGTGCACCTGGCCGATGCTGGCCGCCGCGGCGGGGGCGTCGTCGAACTCGGCGAAGCGCTGGCGCCAGGTGCCGCCCAGCTGCTGGGCGAGGACCGCGTGCACGGTCCGCACCGGCATCGGGGGCGCCTCCTCCTGCAGCTTGGTGAGCGCCTCGCGGTACGGCGCCGCCATCTCCTCGGGAACGGCCGCCTCGAACACCGACAGCGTCTGGCCGAGCTTCATGGCGCCGCCCTTGAGCTGGCCCAGCACGGCGAACAGCTGCTCGGCGGTGCGCTGCTGCAGCTCGGCGTTCACCGCCTCGGCCGGGCGGCCGGACATCCGCTTGCCGATCCCCAGGGTGGCGCGCCCCGCGGCACCCAGGGGCAGGGAGGCCAGGCGCGCGGTGCGCGCGACCGACCCCCGTGGCATCGCCGGTCGCTCGTCGCTCACACGTCCTCCTCGCCGGCGGCCGGCCGGAGCGGCGCCGTGTCGTGCCCGGTGAGCCCGAGAGCTCGGTCTCCGGACATTGTCGCCCTCCCGGCGGGGCTCCCGCCGGGAGGGCGTGCCCCACCCTCCCCGGACGGGTCGTCCCCGGCGACCGCGGCCCCGCAGCCGCACGACGGGTGCGGGGGCCATCGGCGCAGGTGGGGCAGGAGGTCGGGCGGGCGCAGCTCCACGGTGGCGTCGAGGGTGACCGGTGCTCCGCGCCCGTCGATGCAGGCCAGCACCTGGCCGGCCGCGAGCACCGCGGTGAGCAGGCAGGTGAGGGTGGCGCCGCTGGGCGGTGGCTCGGCGGCGGTCAGCTGGGCCGCGAGCCGGGGCCAGCGCGGATCGGCGTCCCGGCGGTGCAGGTCGGCGCAGCGCAGGCAGCTGCTGGCACCCGGGACGACCAGGGGGCCGACGACGCCGGTCTCCCCGCGCACGGTCGCCACCAGGTGCGGGCCCGGGACCGGGGGCTCCACCGGGTCCGAGGCGGCCCACGGCCGGGTGAGGACGACGAGGTCGGGGCGGAGACCGGCCGGCAGCGGCCCCAGGTCGGTCAGCGGGCTCGCCCGGCGGACCGCGTCGGCCGCGGCCACCGCCCGGGGCCGGCCCTCGTCCGCGGCGGTCAGGCCGCCCACCACGGCATCGGCGGCGGTGGTCACGCCTGCGTCCCGCACCACCACGCGGCCCACGCCGCTGGCGGCCAGCACCGCGGCCAGCGGGGTGCCCACGCGCGTGGCGCCCTCGACCACCACCGTCGCCCGGCGCCGCGCGCGCCACCCCCCGGCGCCGAGGGAGGAACCGGCCGAGGGCAGCTCCACCGCGGCGCGCGCCGCGGCCGCCGGGCCGGGGTCGAGGGCGAGCAGGTCGGCGGGGTCGAGGTCGTGGACCAGGCCGGCGGTGCGGAGGGCGTCGACCGCGGCGTCCACGAGGTCCGGTGGCACGCCCTCCCCGGCGGCCTCGGCCCGGACCGTGCGCCGCGACCGGCGGCCGTCGAGGGCGCGCAGCACGGGCGCCAGCCCCGCGGCGGGCGCCAGGAGCAGCCCGTCGGTGGAGTCCACGCCGCCGACCTGGACGCTCCCGGCGCCCCCGGCGAGCAGCGGGGTGGCGGCGGGGAGGAGGGGATGGGCGTTGTCGCTCACCCGGGCAGGGTGGCAGCCGGGCCGCCGCCCCGGCGTCCGTCGTCCACAGGCCCACGACGACGGCGGCGCCCCCGCAGGGGACGCCGCCGACCGCTACTGCATGGAACGGCCACCCTCCAGGGGCCCGCGCCGAGCCTGCGAGGTGCGGGGAGGAGGGTGGTCCTTTCTCCTTCTTCAGGCCTTGCCGAGGATCCGGTTCATCTTGGTGCCGCAGACGGGGCAGGTGCCCTGCGCCATGCGGCGCCCGGACTCGCTCACCTTGACCTCGCCGTCGAAGTCGCGCTTCTCCTTGCACTTCACGCAGTAGCCGTTGTAGCTCTCCGCCACGGGATCTCCTCGTCTCCGGGGCGCCCCGGCTCGCACGCCGGGCGCCGTTCGCGAGAACGCTACCCGCGGCTCCGTGCCCCGACCCCCGCTGCCGTGCCCGTCCCGGAGCGCCCGAGGCGACGCGTTCCCCACAGCTGTGGACGGAGCTGTGGATGCCATGGGGACGGCGTGGCGTGTCGCTGTGCGGAACCGGGGGACGGGCCGGGGACGCGTTGCCCGGTGTGACCGGGGACGGCCCGCCGACCTGCGCAGACGCCCCCGGAAGGGTGTGGAACCCCGCCCCCGGGCGGTCTCGTCACCGGGTGGAGCGGCGGTCGTGTCCACCGTCCGTGCGACCTGCACCCGAGCGGGTGTCCCCGCGCAGGCGCCGCGCCCGGCCGTTGCCCTACGGTCTCCTCGTGCCCGGAACGACTCCTCCTGCGAGCGCCCTGCCTGAGCCGGCGGACGGCGACGTCGTGGAGGTCCGGCGCAGCAGCCGCCGCCGGCGCACGGTGACCGCCTACCGCGAGCTGGGGCGCACCGTGGTGCTCATCCCGGCGGCGTTCAGCCCGGCCGAGGAGCAGCGCTGGGTCGAGCAGATGGTCGCCAAGCTGCGCACCCGTGAGGAGCGGCGCAAGCGCTCGCTCGGGGGCGACGCCGAGCTCTTGGCGCGGGCCCGGGCGCTGTCGGCCGCCCACCTCGACGGCCTGGCCGAGCCGGCCAGCGTGCGGTGGGTGGACAACCAGCACCGCCGCTGGGGCTCCTGCACGCCGGCGGACCGGACGATCCGGCTCTCCAGCCGGCTGCGCTCGATGCCGGAGTACGTCGTCGACTACGTGCTGGTGCACGAGCTGGTGCACCTGCTCGAGCCCGGGCACGACGAGCGGTTCTGGGCGCTGGTGGCGCAGTACCCGCGGGCGGAGCGGGCGCGCGGCTTCCTGGAGGGCGTCGAGCTGGCGTCCACCGCGGGGGCGGCGGGCGCCGACCCGCTCCCCGACGTGGACGCCTGAGCCGCTACCCCTCGGCGCCCGGCTCCCGCCGGTCCTCGTCCTCGTCGCCGGGCTGCTGCTGCGGTGCCTGCTGCGCGTCGTCGGCGGTCAGCGCGGCCAGTTCGTCGTCCATCCCCTGGCGGGCGACGAAGTCCAAGGGCTCGTCGAGGTCCTCCGACGTCGGCAGCAGGTCGGGGTGGGACCACAGCCGGTCCCGCTCCGCGCTGCCGTGCTGCTGGGCCATCGCCCCCCACACCGTCGCCGCGTCGCGCAGCCGGCGCGGCCGCAGCTGGAGGCCGACCAGCGTGGCGAAGGTCTGCTCGGCGGGGCCGCCGGACGCCCGGCGCCGGCGCATCGTCTCGGCGAGCGCGGCGTGCCCGGGCAGCCGGTCACCCGCGGCGGCGGCGACGACGGCGTCCACCCAGCCCTCGACGAGGGCCAGCAGGGTCTCCAGCCGCCGCAGCGCCATCTGCTGCTCGGGGGTCTCCTCGGGCTCGAGGACGCCGCTGCCGAGCAGGCGCTGGATGCTCTCCGGGTCGCTGGGGTCCAGCCCGCCGCCCATGCCGCCGGCCATCGCCTCGTTGATGCCCCGCTCGATCGCCTCGCGGTCGATGGTGATGCCTCGGGCGTAGGCGTGCACGGCGTCCTGGAGCTGCTGGCGCAGCCACGGGACGTGGGCGAACAGCCGCTGGGACGAGGCCTCCCGCAGCGCCACGAAGAGCCGGACCTCGTCGGCGGGGCGGTCGAGGCCCTCGGCGAAGGCAGCCAGGTTCTGCGGCACGAGCACGCCGGTGCCGGCGGGCGCCAGGGGGAGGCCGACGTCGGTGCTGGTGAGCACCTCACCGGCCAGCGAGCCGAGCGCCTGGCCGACCTGGGCGCCGAACATCATCCCGCCCATCCGGCCCATGATCCCGGCGATCGGGCCGAAGGACATCGCCGCCTCCTCGGGCAGGGCGCTCGTCATCGCCGCCACCACGCGTTCGGCCAGCGGGTCGATCAGGGCCGCCCAGGCGGCCTGGGTCTGCTCCACCCACTCCACCCGCGACCACGCCGCGGTGCGCTCGATGCCCGAGGGGAGCTCGGTGACCTGGTCCAGCCAGAGGTCGGCCAGCCGCAGCGACTCGGCGGCCGCGGCGCGCTCCTGCTCCGACGTGGGCTGGTGCCCGGCGGCGAGCTGGCTGATCGCGCCCTGCCGGGCGAGGTCCCAGTTGACCGGGCCGCCCGACCAGTTCATGAGCTTCTGCAGCTCGGCGAACAGCGGCATCTTCCCGAGCACGTCCTCGGGCGAGCCGCCGCCGGCCATGCCGCCGAAGAGGGCGCCGAGGCCGAACGGGTCACCCCCCTGGTCCCCGCGGCCGGGCTCGCGGCGCTCGGGGTCGCGGTCGGGCGGGCCGAAGCCGAACGGGATGTCGCTCATGCACCCACGGTAGACGTGCGATCTTGCGCCGGCGAAGGCGTTCGCTGGGAGCGGATGGCCCCCTGCGGGGCCCATCGGAAGCCGGCGAGCGGTGGGGGGCGGGGGGTCCTTCACCTAGGCTCGCGCCTCGTGACCCGTCGCAACGCCGTGCTCAGCGTGGGCGCCGTGCTCCTGCTGCTGTTCGGCGTGCTCGGCACGACCGTGCCCGTGCCCTACGTCGCCCAGGTGCCCGGCCCCACCTTCGACACGCTCGGGGAGGTCGACGGCGAGCCGATCATCGTGGTCGAGGGGCGGGAGCGCAACGACGTGGAGGGTGACCTCAACCTGACCACCGTCGGCGTCAGCCGCGGCGGGCTCAGCCTCGTGCAGGCGGTCCGCGGCTGGTTCGACGACGAGGTCAGCGTCGTCCCCGAGGAGACGGTCTACCCGCCCGACCGCACCGAGGAGGAGACCCGGGAGGTCAACCGCCAGGCCTTCGTCACCTCGGAGCAGGCGGCGGAGAGCGTCGCCCTCGGCGAGCTCGGCTACCCGGAGAAGGTGGTCGTGCGGGGCGTCGCCGAGGGGTCGCCGTCGGAGGGGCAGCTCGAGGAGGGGGACGCCCTGGAGACGGTCGACGGCCGCCCGGTGCCCGACTCCGCGGTGCTCGCCGACGTCCTGACCGGTATCCCGCCCGGCACGGAGGTCACCGTCGGCTACACGCGGCTGGGCGAGCCGGGCACCGCCACGATCACGACGCAGGCGGCCGAGGAGCGGGCCGGCTCGCTGCTGGGCGTCAGCGTCCTCGACCAGCCCTCGGCCCCGTTCGACGTCGACATCCAGGTGGCCGACGTCGGCGGCCCGTCGGCGGGGCTGATGCTCACCCTCGGGATCCTCGACCTGGTGGGGGAGGAGGACCTGACCGGCGGCGCCGCGATCGCCGGCACCGGGACCATCGACCTCGCCGGCAACGTCGGCCCCATCGGCGGGATCGCGCTGAAGATGGTGGCCGCCCGCGACATCGGGGCAGACGTCTTCCTCGTCCCCGCCGCCAACTGCGCCGAGGCGCTGGCTGCGCCCGACACCGGTGTGCCGATGGC
This sequence comes from Blastococcus sp. KM273128, assembly GCF_021698975.1. GTDB lineage: Bacteria > Actinomycetota > Actinomycetes > Mycobacteriales > Geodermatophilaceae > Blastococcus. Next base: position 49,416 of record NZ_SSXA01000045.1, read on the forward strand.
GCGCGTCGCCACGCTGGACGACGCCCTGACGGCCCTCGCCGACGTCCGCGCCGGCCGGGCACCGGAGGGCTGCTGACCCCCGGCGCCCCGACCTGCCCCGGGAACCCCGCGCCGTCCGGTGCGTTGTCCATGAGGCCGGGCTCGCCCGGCGTCGCACCACCCGACCCCCTGCGGTCGATCGTCGCGCGGCCGAGAGGCCGCTCCTGCAACTGAAGGAGACCGCTCGTGGCCATGCGGCCCCCCGTGCCGGTACCGACGCTGTCGCGGCGCGCGAAGCTGGTCATCGGCGCCATCGCCGTGCTGCTGGTGCTGTTCACCGCCGTCGGCACCCTCACCAACGTCTACGTCGACTACCTGTGGTTCGACGAGACCGGCTTCACCGAGGTGTTCTGGACCGAGCTCCAGGCCCGCGCGCTGCTGTTCGCCGTGGCGGGCGTGGCGACCGGCGGGCTCACCGCGCTGGCCATGTACCTGGCCTACCGCTTCCGCCCCACGTTCCGCCCCATGTCGCTCGAGCAGCAGAACCTCGAGCGCTACCGGCAGTCCCTGGAGCCGCGGCGCGGCCTGGTGCTCACCGGCATCGCCGTCGTCCTCGGCCTGTTCGCCGGTTTCACCGCGCAGAGCAGCTGGGAGACCTGGCTGTCGTTCCGCAACAGCACCGACTTCGGCCGCACCGACCCGCAGTTCGGCGTCGACCTGTCGTTCTTCGTCTTCGACTACCCCTTCTACCGGCTGCTGCTGGGCTTCGGGTTCGCGGTCGTCATCCTGGCCCTCATCGGCTCGCTGCTGACCCACTACGTGTTCGGCGGGCTGCGGCTGCAGACCCCGGGCCAGAAGCTGACCGGCGCCGCCCGGGTGCAGCTGTCGGTCCTGCTGGGTGTCTTCCTCGCCCTCAAGGCCGTCGCCTACTGGCTGGACCGGTACGGGCTGGTCTACTCCAACCGCGGTGACGTGTTCACCGGTGCCAGCTACACCGACGTCAACGCGCTGCTGACGCCCAAGACGATCCTGGTCTTCGTCGCCGCGGTCTGCGCCCTGGCGTTCTTCGCCAACATCGTCGTCCGCAACTTCCTCCTGCCGGCCGCGGCCCTGGTGCTGCTGCTGGTCTCGAGCCTGGCGATCGGCGTGGCCTACCCGGCCGTCGTGCAGCAGTTCGTCGTCGGCCCGAGCGCCAACGAGAAGGAGGCGCCCTACATCGACCGGGCGATCGCGGCGACGCGGGACGCCTACGACCTGGCGGACATCGACTACGTCGACTACGCGCAGGACGCGACCGGTGACGAGGTCGACCCCGAGGCGGCCCTGGGGGACCTCCGGCAGGACTCCGAGACCATCCCGAACGCACGGCTGCTGGACCCGAACGTCCTCTCCGACACGTTCACCGCACGCCAGCAGATCCGCAACGTGTACGGCTTCCCCGAGAAGCTGGACATCGACCGCTACACGATCGACGGCGAGACCCGCGACTACGTCGTGGCGGTGCGGGAGCTCAACAGCTCGGGGCTGTCCGAGAACCAGGACACCTGGATCAACCGGCACACCGTCTACACGCACGGCAACGGGTTCGTGGCCGCGCCGGCCAACGAGGTCGTCGCCGGCCAGGAGGGCGGCGAACCGCGGTTCACCACCCGGGACCTGCCCACCCGCGGGAACATCGACGTCGACGAGCCGCGCATCTACTACGGGGAGCTGATCGAGCGCAACGGGCAGGACGTGTACTCCGTGGTCGGGGCCCCCGAGGGTGCCGCGCCGCGCGAGTTCGACCAGCCCGAGGGTGGCTCGGACGAGCGGCAGCTGAACAACACGTACGCCGGCGAGGGCGGCGTCGAGATCGGCAGCTTCTTCCGGCAGCTGACCTTCGCGATCCACTACCGCGAGCGCAACTTCCTGCTGTCCAGCGCCGTCAACGAGGAGTCCAAGGTCCTCTTCGTCCGCAACCCGCGGGACCGGGTGGAGAAGGTCGCGCCGTTCCTCGAGGTCGACGGCGACCCGTACCCCGCGGTCATCGACGGCGAGATCAAGTGGATCCTCGACGGCTACACGACGTCGGACTCCTACCCCTACGCCGAGCAGACGCAGCTGGGAGAGGTCGCCGCGGACGCGCTGACCGGCACGGGCACGACGGCGCTGCCGAACGAGACGGTCAACTACATCCGGAACTCGGTGAAGGCGACGGTCGACGCCTACGACGGCACCGTGACGCTGTACGAGTGGGACACCGAGGACCCGGTCCTCCAGACCTTCCGCAAGGCGTTCCCCGGCGTCGTCGAGCCCCGCGAGGCGATGCCCGAGGAGCTCGTCGACCACGTGCGGTACCCGGAGGACCTGTTCAAGGTGCAGCGGGACATCCTGACCCGCTACCACGTCGACGACCCGCAGGCCTTCTACAGCGGCAACAACCGCTGGCAGGTACCCGACGACCCGACGCAGAACACCGACCAGCCGCAGCCGGCGTACTTCATCCTCGCCGAGCGGCCCGGTGAGGAGGGTGCGTCCTTCCAGCTGACCAGCGCGCTGAACGCCTTCAACCGGCAGAACCTGTCGGCGTTCGTCTCGGCGTCCAGCGACCCGGAGACCTACGGGCAGCTGCAGGTGCTGAGGCTCCCGGGCAACACGCCGTTCCGCGGGCCGCAGCAGGTGCAGCAGTCGTTCAACACCAACGACGAGGTCGCCCGTGACCTGAACCTCTTCCGGGGCGCGGACTCCACGCCGGTGTTCGGCAACCTGCTCACCCTGCCGATCGGCGACGGCGGGCTGCTCTACGTGCAGCCGCTCTACGTCGAGGGCACCGGGGAGAACTCCTTCCCGCTGCTGCGCAAGGTGCTGGTGAACTACGGCGACCGGGTCGGCTACGCCGACACGCTGGCCGAGGCGCTGGACCAGGTCTTCGGGCCGGGGGCCGGGGAGTCGGCCGTCGACAGCGACGACACCGGTGCCGACGGCGACGCCTCCGGCGACCTGCCGGAGACGCCGGAGACCCCGGCCCCGGACACGCCGACGCCGGTCGATCCGCCGGCCGACGGTGGCGGGGACGCCCCGAGCACCCCGGAGATGGCGGACGCGGTGGCCGACATCAACGCGGCGCTCGAGGCGCTGGCCACCGCCCAGCGCGACGGCGACTTCGCCGGCCAGGGTCAGGCGCTCGAGGACCTGCAGGCGGCCGTCACCGCCTACCAGGAGGCGCAGCGGGCAGCAGCCGGCACCGACTGACGGCCTCCCGGGCGGTGGGCGCCCCGGCGCCCACCGCCCGGGAGCTGGTAGGCTGTTCCTCACCGACGCGGGGTGGAGCAGCTCGGTAGCTCGCTGGGCTCATAACCCAGAGGTCGCAGGTTCGAATCCTGTCCCCGCTACCACCACGAAGGCCCGGCCCCCCAGGGGGCCGGGCCTTCGTCGTGCTCGGGGTCCGCCGCCGGGCGGCGGCGGGTCAGCGCGCGTGGACGGGATCGGTGCGCTCGCGTGCCCGGTGGTCCTCCTGCCGGGGCGTGCGGCGGTAGGGCGTCGGGCGCGGCCGCCCGGGCGTCGCGGGGGAGGGCACGCG
>NZ_SSXA01000046.1 GCF_021698975.1 Blastococcus sp. KM273128
TCCCGAGCTGGCCGCTGGCGCACCCGTTCCGCTTCATCGCGCACAACGGCGAGATCAACACCATCAAGGGCAACCGCAACCGCATGCGCGCCCGCGAGGGACGACGGTGCGCCGACGACGGGAGTGACATGACCGACCTTCCCGCCCCCGCGGCAGCCACCACCAGCGCCGTGCCGCCGGCCGTGCCCTCCCCGGCCGTGCCCTTCTCCGCGCTCCCCGCAGCCTCGGGCCTCTACGACCCGGCCAACGACAAGGACGCCTGCGGTGTCGCCTTCGTGGCCGACGCCCGCGGTCGCAGGAGCCGTCGGATCGTGCAGGCCGGGCTGACCGCGCTGCACAACCTCGACCACCGCGGCGCCGCCGGGTCCGAGCCGAACTCCGGTGACGGCGCCGGCATCCTCACCCAGGTGCCGGACGCGCTGCTGCGCGCCGAGGTCGGCTTCGACCTCCCGCCGCTGGGCGAGTACTCGGTCGGTGTCGCCTTCCTGCCGACCGACGACGCCGAGCGCGCCGCCCGCTACGAGGACGTCGCCCGCCTCGCCGAGGAGGAGGGGCTGACCGTCCTGGGCTGGCGCGACGTCCCGGTCGACCCCGACGGCGCCGACCTCGGCCCGACGGCGCGCGCGGTCATGCCGCACTTCGCCCAGCTGTTCGTCGCCGAGACGATGGGCGCCCGCGCCGACGAGCGCGCCTTCGGCGGCAACGTCGTCTGCAACGGCGTCACCCGCCTGGAGCGCCGATCCTTCGTGCTGCGCAAGCGGGCCGAGCGGGCCGCGGTCGACGCGGGCAGCTCGCTGTACATCGCCTCGCTGTCGTCGCGCACGATCACCTACAAGGGCATGCTGACCACCGACCAGCTGCCGCTGTTCTTCCCCGACCTGCGCGACGAGCGCTACGAGTCGGCGATCGCGCTGGTACACAGCCGGTTCTCGACCAACACCTTCCCGAGCTGGCCGCTGGCGCACCCGTTCCGCTTCATCGCGCACAACGGCGAGATCAACACCATCAAGGGCAACCGCAACCGCATGCGCGCCCGCGAGGCAGCGACTCGGCCACCTTCGACGAGGTGCTCGAGCTGCTGCACCTGTCGGGCCGCTCGCTGCCGCACGCGGTGCTGATGATGATCCCCGAGGCGTGGGAGAACCACGACGAGATGGACCCGGCCCGCCGGGCCTTCTACCGGTTCCACTCCTCGATCATGGAGCCCTGGGACGGGCCGGCCGCCGTCTGCTTCACCGACGGCACGCTGATCGGCGCGGTCCTCGACCGCAACGGCCTGCGCCCGGGCCGCTGGTGGCACACCAAGGACGACCTGGTGGTCATGGCCAGCGAGGTCGGCGTGCTCGACATCCCGGCGGCCGACGTCGTCGCCAAGGGGCGGCTCCAGCCGGGCCGCATGTTCCTCGTCGACACCGCGTCGGGGCGGATCGTCTCCGACGAGGAGGTCAAGGGCGCGCTGGCCGCCGAGCACCCGTACGAGGACTGGCTGCACGCCGGTCTCGTGCACCTGCCGCAGCTGCCCGAGCGCCGCCGCTCGCGGCCCAGCCACGAGTCGGTCGTCCGCCGGCAGATGCTCTTCGGCTACACCGAGGAGGACCTGCGGATGCTGGTCACGCCGATGGCGGCCAGCGGCGCCGAGCCGATCGGCTCGATGGGCACCGACACCCCGATCGCGGCGCTGTCGGACCGCTCGCGGCTGCTCTACGACTACTTCGGGCAGCTGTTCGCGCAGGTGACCAACCCGCCGCTGGACGCCATCCGCGAGGAGCTGGTGACCAGCCTGGGTCGCACCTTCGGGCCCGAGCAGAACCTGCTCACCGCCACCCCGGCGTCCTGCCGCCAGGTGCACCTGCCTTTCCCGGTCATCGACAACGACGAGCTGGCCAAGATCCTGCACATCGACGACGACGGCGACCTGCCCGGCTACGCCGCCGTCCGGATCACCGGCCACTTCGACGTCAACGGCGGCGGCACCGCCCTGGCCGAGGCCGTGGAGCAGCTGCGCACCAAGGTGTCCAAGGCGATCTCGGCCGGCGCCCGCATCATCGTGCTGTCCGACCGCGACTGCGACGAGCAGCGCGCCCCCATCCCGTCGCTGCTGATGACCGCCGCGGTGCACCACCACCTGGTGCGGGAGAAGACCCGCATGGAGGTCGGGCTCGTCGTCGAGTCCGGCGACTGCCGCGAGGTGCACCACGTCGCGCTGCTGCTCGGCTACGGCGCGGCCGCGGTCAACCCCTACCTGGCCTTCGAGTCGATCGAGGACCTCATCCGCGACGGCGTCCTCACCGGCGTCGAGCCCGCCCAGGCGGTGCGCAACGTGGTGAAGGCGCTGGGCAAGGGCGTCCTCAAGGTCATGAGCAAGATGGGCATCTCGACCGTCGGCTCCTACACGATGGCGCAGATCTTCGAGGCCGTCGGGCTGTCCCGCGAGGTCGTCGACGAGTACTTCACCGGCACCTCCGCGCCCCTGAGCGGCGTCGGCATCGACGTCCTGGCCGAGGAGGTGGCCATGCGCCACCGCCGGGCCTACCCGGCCAACCCCACCGAGCGGGCGCACCGCCGGCTGGAGACCGGCGGGGAGTACCAGTGGCGCCGCGAGGGCGAGGTGCACCTGTTCAACCCCGAGACGGTGTTCCTGCTCCAGCACGCCACGCGGTCGCGGCAGTACGAGGTCTTCGAGAAGTACACGGAGTCGGTCGACAAGCTGTCGGAGGAGGCCGCCACCCTGCGCGGCCTGTTCACCCTGCGGACCGGGGTGCGCCCGCCCGTGCCGCTCGACGAGGTCGAGCCCGCGAGCGAGATCGTGAAGCGCTTCAACACCGGCGCGATGAGCTACGGCTCGATCTCGCAGGAGGCGCACGAGACCCTCGCCATCGCGATGAACCGCCTCGGCGGCCGCTCCAACACCGGCGAGGGCGGTGAGGACCCCGACCGCTTCACCCCCGACCCGAACGGCGACCTGCGCCGCTCGGCGATCAAGCAGGTGGCCTCAGGCCGGTTCGGCGTCACCAGCGAGTACCTGGTCAACGCCGACGACATCCAGATCAAGATGGCGCAGGGGGCCAAGCCCGGCGAGGGCGGCCAGCTGCCCGGCGGCAAGGTCTACCCGTGGGTGGCGCGCACCCGGCACTCGACGCCGGGCGTGGGGCTGATCAGCCCGCCGCCGCACCACGACATCTACTCGATCGAGGACCTCAAGCAGCTCATCCACGACCTCAAGAACGCCAACGACCAGGCGCGGGTGCACGTCAAGCTGGTCGCCGAGGTCGGTGTCGGTACGGTCGCGGCGGGCGTGAGCAAGGCGCACGCCGACGTCGTCCTGATCTCGGGCATGGACGGCGGCACCGGCGCGGCGCCGCTGACCTCGCTGAAGCATGCGGGTTCGCCGTGGGAGCTGGGGCTGGCCGAGACCCAGCAGACGCTGCTGGCCAACGGGCTGCGCGACCGCATCGTGGTGCAGGTCGACGGGCAGATGAAGACCGGCCGGGACGTCATCGTCGCGGCGCTGCTCGGCGCCGAGGAGTTCGGTTTCGCGACCGCGCCCCTGGTGGTCTCCGGCTGCGTGATGATGCGGGTCTGCCACCTGGACACCTGCCCGGTCGGCGTGGCCACGCAGAACCCGGAGCTGCGCAAGCGGTTCACCGGGCGGCCGGAGTTCGTCGTCACCTTCTTCGAGTTCCTCGCCGAGCAGGTGCGGCACTACCTGGCCGAGCTGGGTTTCCGCTCGATCGACGAGGCCGTCGGCCACGCCGAGCTGCTGGACACCCGCGAGGCCGTGAACCACTGGAAGGCGCAGGGTCTGGACCTCTCGCCGGTGCTGGTCGTCCCCGAGCTGCCCGAGGGCACGCCGCGGCGGGCGGTGCGCGGCCAGGACCACGGCCTGGACGTCGCGCTGGACCAGACGCTCATCCAGCTGTGCGAGGGCGCGCTGCTCGACGCGCGGCCGGTGAGCCTCGAGCTGCCGGTCCGCAACGTCAACCGGACCGTCGGCACGATGCTCGGGGCGATGGTCACCCGCCGCTTCGGCGGGGAGGGGCTGCCCGACGGCACCATCGACCTGACCTTCGGGGGGTCGGCCGGCCAGTCCTTCGGCGCCTTCGTGCCGCGCGGCATCACCATGCGGCTCTTCGGTGACGCCAACGATTACGTCGGCAAGGGCCTGTCGGGCGGGCGCATCGTCGTCCGCCCGTCCCGGGAGGCGCCGTTCCTCGCCGAGGACAACGTCATCGCCGGCAACGTCATCGGCTACGGCGCGACCGGCGGGGAGATCTTCCTGCGCGGCCGCGTCGGCGAGCGGTTCTGCGTGCGCAACTCCGGCGCGCTGGCCGTCGTCGAGGGCGTCGGCGACCACGCGCTGGAGTACATGACCGGCGGGCGGGCCGTCATCCTCGGGCCGACCGGCCGCAACATCGCGGCCGGCATGTCCGGTGGGGTCGGCTTCGTGCTCGACCTCGCCCGGCACCGGGTGAACCCCGAGATGGTCGACGTCGACCCGCTGGACGTCGAGTCCGCGCAGTGGCTGCGCGACGTGCTCGTGCGCTACGCCGCGGACACGGAGTCCACCGTGGCCGCCGCGCTGCTGGCCGACTGGGGCCGCTGGTCGGAGCGGTTCAGCGTGATCATGCCGCGCGACTACCGGCGGGCCCTGGAGGCCCGGCGGGCCGCCGAGGCCGCCGGCACCGACGTCGATCGAGCAGTGATGGAGGCAGCTCGTGGCTGACCAGACCGGTTTCCTGAAGTACGAGCGCGCGCTGCCGCCGCGCCGGCCCGTGGAGGTCCGCCTCCTGGACTGGAAGGACGTCTACAGCCGGCGGGAGAACGGCGAGGACCCGCTCTTCCCGACCGCGGCGGTGCGCACCCAGGCCGCCCGGTGCATGGACTGCGGCATCCCGTTCTGCCACCACGCCTGCCCGGTGGCGAACCTGATCCCGGAGTGGAACGACCTCGCCCGGCGGGACGACTGGCAGGACGCCATCGAGCGGCTGCACGCGACGAACAACTTCCCGGAGTTCACCGGGAAGCTCTGCCCGGCGCCGTGCGAGGGCTCCTGCGTGCTGAACCTGCAGGAGTCGCCGGTCACGATCAAGCAGATCGAGTGGGAGATCATCGACCGCGCCTGGGACGAGGGCTGGGTGCAGCCGCAGAGCCCCGCCGAGCGCTCGGGCAAGAAGGTCGCCGTCGTCGGGTCCGGCCCCGCCGGGCTCGCGGCCGCCCAGCAGCTCACCCGCGCCGGGCACGAGGTGACCGTCTTCGAGCGGGCCGACCGCATCGGCGGCCTGCTCCGCTACGGCATCCCCGAGTTCAAGATGGAGAAGTCCGTCCTGGACCGCCGGCTGGACCAGATGCGCGCCGAGGGCACGCGGTTCGTCACCGGTGTGGAGGTCGGCAGCGGCCGGGACGGCGACCCGACCGTCGAGCAGCTGCGCGCCGACCACGACGCCGTGGTGCTCGCCATGGGCGCCACCGTCGGCCGCGACCTGCCCGCCCCCGGTCGGGAGCTGGCCGGCATCCACCTGGCCATGGAGTACCTGCCCCTGGGCAACCGGCAGGCCCTCGGCGAGCTGGACGATCCGCCGATCGACGCACGCGGCAAGCACGTGGTGATCATCGGCGGCGGTGACACCGGTGCCGACTGCCTGGGCACCTCCCACCGGCAGGGCGCCGCCTCGGTGACCCAGCTGGAGATCATGCCGGCGCCCCCGGACCGGCGGGACGAGGCCAGCAACCCCTGGCCCACCTACCCGATGATCATGCGCGTCTCGAGCGCGCACGAGGAGGGCGGCGAGCGGCTCTACTCGGTCAACACCGAGAGGTTCCTCGGCGACGGCGCCGGCAACGTGCGCGCCCTGCTGCTGCACGAGGTCGAGCGGGTCGAGGGCCGCTTCCAGAAGATCGAGGGCACCGAGCGGGAGCTCCCCGCCGACCTCGTCTTCCTGGCCATGGGCTTCACCGGTGCCCAGCGCGAGGGCCTGGTGGACGGCCTGGGCGTCGAGGTCGACGGGCGCGGCAACGTGGTCCGCGACGGCGACTTCATGTCCACCGTCCCCGGGGTCTTCGTCGCCGGCGACGTGGGCCGTGGCCAGTCGCTGATCGTGTGGGCCATCGCCGAGGGCCGGGCCGCCGCCGCCGGCGTCGACACCTGGCTGACGGGGGAGTCCATGCTGCCCCGGCCGGTGACCCCCACGGCGGTCGCCCTGCGATGACATTGCGGTGACAATCGCGCTTCTCCGGACCGCGTGACCGAATGGGGCGGGACCTGCCGACACGCGGGTCCCGCCCCGTCACGTAGTTCGTCGTGGCACTAGCGTTATCACCATGCCCCGCCGCGCGAAGATCGTCTGCACCCTCGGTCCGGCCACCAGTTCCGCCGAGCAGGTCACCGCCCTCGTCGAGTCGGGCATGGACGTCGCCCGGCTCAACTTCAGCCATGGTTCCCACGAGGACCACGCCGCCGCCTACCACCTGGTGCGCAAGGCCTCCGACAGCACCGGGCGCGCCGTCGCCATCCTCGCCGACCTGCAGGGCCCCAAGATCCGGCTCGGCACCTTCGCCGACGGGCCGGTCACCTGGGCCACCGGCAGCCAGGTCTGCATCACCGTCGAGGACGTCGAGGGCACCGCCGAGCGGGTCTCGACCACCTACAAGGACCTGGCCAACGACGTCCGCGTCGGCGACCGGCTCCTGGTCGACGACGGCAACCTCTCCCTGAGCGTCGTCCGGGTGGACGGGCCGGACGTCTTCTGCCTGGTGGTCGAGGGCGGCAAGGTGTCGAACAACAAGGGGCTCTCGCTGCCCGGCGTCGCGGTGAGCGTGCCGGCGCTGTCGGAGAAGGACGAGCGGGACCTGCGCTTCGCCCTGCACCTGGGCGTGGACCTCATCGCGCTGTCCTTCGTGCGCTCGCCCGCCGACGTCTCCCTGGTCCGCGACATCATGCGCCAGGAGGACATCCACGTCCCGGTGATCGCCAAGCTGGAGAAGCCCGAGGCGGTGCGCAACCTCGACGCGATCGTCGAGGCCTTCGACGGGATCATGGTCGCCCGCGGCGACCTCGGCGTGGAGCTGGCCCTGGAGCAGGTGCCGCTGGTGCAGAAGCGCGCCGTCCAGGCCGCGCGCGAGCGGAACAAGCCGGTCATCGTGGCCACCCAGATGCTCGAGTCGATGATCGGCAACTCGCGGCCCACCCGCGCGGAGGCCTCCGACGTCGCCAACGCCGTCCTCGACGGCGCCGACGCGGTCATGCTCTCGGGGGAGACCTCGGTCGGGCAGTACCCGATCGGCGCGGTGCGGACGATGGACCGCATCATCAGCGCCGTCGAGAGCGACCACCTGTGGGTGCCCGAGGTGGCCCGCCGGTCCCGCTCCCGGTCCGGCGCGATCGTGCGCGCGGCCCGGGACATCGGCGAGTCGCTCGACGTCAAGGCGCTCGCCACGTTCACGCAGACCGGTGAGACCGCGCGCCGGCTGGCCGCCCTGCACCCCCGGCAGCCGCTGCTTGCCTTCACCGTGGACGCCCGCGTCCGCAGCCTGCTCGCGCTCTCCTGGGGTGTGGAGACCTTCCTGGTGCCCGCGGTCGAGCACACCGACGACATGGTCGCGCAGGTGGACTTCTCGCTGCTGTCGATCGGCCGCCTGGAGGTGGGCGACCGCGTCGTCGTCGTCGCCGGCAGCCCGCCGAACACCGTCGGCTCCACCAACCTCATCCGGGTGCACGAGGTGGGTACCGACTCGTGAAGGAGGTGACCGCCGGCAGCCAGGCGGCCGCCCTCATGACGGTGCTGGACCTCGAGCAGGCCGACACCGACGTCTACGTCGGCCGGACGCCGCGCAGCCCGCTGCAGCGCATCTTCGGCGGGCAGGTGGCCGGGCAGGCGCTGATGGCGGCCACCCGCACGCTGCCGGAGGACCGGTCGGTGCACTCGCTGCACTCCTACTTCCTGCGGCCCGGTGACCCGCACGAGGAGATCCGCTACGCGGTGGACCGGATCCGCGACGGGCGCAGCTTCACCACCCGCCGGGTGGTCGCCTGGCAGCGGCGCAACGGCGCAGACGTCGCGATCTTCTCGCTGACCGCGGACGCGTCGGCGCCGCAGCCGGTGGTGGCCGAGCACACCCGGCCGATGCCCGAGGTGCCGGCGGCCGAGACGCTGCCCACGCTCGCCGAGCTGGTGGCGCCCTACGGCGAGCACGCCTCGACGGCGCTGGCGATCAGCCAGGCCGTCGAGCAGCGCCTCATGGAGGACCCGTTCTCCCGCGCGCCGAAGGTGCCGCCGCACACGAAGACCCATGCGTGGATGCGCGTGGCCGGCCGCTTGCCCGAGCAGCCCGCCGTCCACGCCGCGGCGCTGACCTTCGTCAGCGACCTGACGCTGCTGTCGGCGGGGCTGGCCCGCCTCGGTGGTGGCTGGGGCGGCCGGTACGTGGGCGCGAGCCTCGACCACGCGGTGTGGTTCCACCAGCCGGTCCAGGCCGACGAGTGGTTCCTCTACGAGACCGACAGCCCGGCCGCGACCGGCGGCCGGGCGCTCTGCTACGGCGACATCTGGTCGGCCGACGGCCGGCACGTCGCCTCGGTGGTGCAGCAGGGCCTCATCCGCTCCCTGGAGCGCTGAGGCCCCGCCCCGCCGGTCAGGCGGGGCTGTCGGCCTCCTCCGGCTCCGGCTGCGACTCCGGCTCCCGCTGGGCCGCCTGCTCCCGCTCGGCGGTGCGGGCCGCCGCCTGCTCGGCGAAGTCGGCGGCCAGCCAGTCGTGCCCCTCGACGAGGAGCGCCCACACCCGCTCGACGTGGGCGCGTGTGGTCGCCGGTGCGCCGATCGCCACGCGCAGCACGGCCTGCCCGCGGACGGTCGTGTGGGTCAGGAACACCTCGCCGCCGTCGTTGAGCCGGTCGAGCAGGGTCATCGTCGCGACGTCGGCGTCCACCCCCTCGGGCCAGCGCGGCTTGAGGCACACCAGCGAGAGCGGGTGCGGGGCGACGACGTCGAAGCGCTCGTCCGCGGCGGCCCACCCGGCGAGCTCCTGGGCCAGGGCGACGTGGCCGCGGACGTGCGCCCGCAGCCCCTCGGCGCCGTACCACCGGAGGACGAACCAGAGCTTGAGGGCGCGGAAGCGCCGGCCGAGCTCGATCTGCCAGTCGCGGTAGTCGACGACGGCGCCGGCGTCGGTGGCGGCGTTGCGCAGGTAGTCGGGGAGGATCGCCAGCGCGCCGGTGAGCGCCGCCCGGTCGGCGACCCAGAACAGCGTGGCGTCGAAGCCGGTGAGCAGCCACTTGTGCGCGTCGGTGGTGTAGCTGTCGGCCCAGTCGACGCCGTCCTGCAGCGCCCGGAGCTCGGGGGCGACCGCGCTCACCCCGGCGTAGGCGGCGTCGACGTGCAGCCAGACCCCGTACTTCTGGCAGACGGGGCCGATCGCGGCGAGCGGGTCCACCGCCGTGGTGGAGGTGCTGCCGACCGTGGCGCACACCAGCACCGGCCGGTAGCCGCGGGCGACGTCCCGCTCGAGCCGGGCGGCGAGCGCGCCGGGGTTCATGGCGAGGTCGCCGTCGACCTCGACGATGCGGACGGCGTCGGTGCCCAGCCCGGCGATGCGGACGGCCTTCTCCATGGAGGAGTGGGTCTCGCTCGAGACGTACACGGTGGCGCGCTCGGGCTGCACGCCCTGGCGCACGGTGGCCCCGCCGCTGGCCCGGTGCAGCGCGGCCAGCAGCGCGACCAGGTTGGCCCCGGAGCTGGAGTCCTGGACGACGCCGCCCCCGGTGCCGGACGAGCGGAACGACCCCGGGAGGCCGAGGAGCTCGGCGAACCAGTCCAGGACGTGCTGCTCGAGCTCGGTGGCCGCCGGGCTGGTCACCCAGGACATGCCCTGCACGCCGAGGCCCGCGGAGACGAGGTCGCCCAGCACCGAGGGGCCCGAGGTGTTGGCGGGGAAGTAGCCGAAGAACCCGGGGTGCTGCCAGTGCGTGATGCCGGGCAGCACGACCCGGTCGAGGTCGGCGAGCACGCCGGCGAAGGGCTCGCCCTGCTCGGGCGCCCGCTCCGGCAGCGCCGCCCGGACGTCGCCCGGGGAGACCTGGGCGCGCACCGGGAAGGAGCCGATGCGGGTCCAGTAGTCGGCGATCCAGTCGACCACCTCGTGGCCGTGCTGCCGGAACTGCTCGGGCGTCATGTGCGGCGCAGGCTCGGTCACCAGTCGAGACTATTCGGCATGCCGAGCGGGGCCCGGAGGGTCCCCGCGGCATGTCGAGGGGTGACCCGAAGACGCCGGGACGCGAGCCACCCTGCAGCGCGGTCGTGCCGAGTGGGCCCGGAGGGTCCGCGCAGGCACGACGAAGGGGCTCCACGGCGGCCGGGCACGGCACCTGGCCGCGGTGTCGTCCGGAGGACGACGATGAGCACAGTGCCCCCGGTGCGACTCGAACGCACACTGCGCGGGTTTTGAATCCGCTCCCTCTGCCGATTGGGGTACGGGGGCGTGCCGGGTGCGACCGGCCCCGAGAAGAGTAGCGGGGCGGTGCGGGGCGGCCGACGTCGATAGGCTGCCGTCCTGTGAGCAGCGAGCCGATCCGGGTTCTGATCGCCGAGGACGAGGCGCTGATCCGCCTCGACCTCAAGGAGATGCTCGAGGAGGAGGGGTACCGCGTCGTCGCCGAGGTCGGTGACGGCCAGCAGGCCGTGGAACACGCCGAGGAGCTGCGCCCCGACCTGGTCATCCTGGACATCCAGATGCCGGTGCTGGACGGCCTGTCGGCCGCGCAGCGGATCGCCTCGGCGCGGATCGCGCCGGTCATCGTGCTCACCGCCTTCAGCCAGCGCGAGCTGGTCGAGCGCGCCCGCGACGCCGGCGCGATGGCCTATCTCGTGAAGCCGTTCTCGAAGAACGACCTCGTGCCGGCGATCGAGGTGGCCCGGGGCCGGTTCGCCGAGATGACGGCGCTGGACGGGGAGGTCCGGACCCTGGAGGAGCGGCTGGAGACCCGCAAGGTCGTCGAGCAGGCCAAGGGCCGGCTGATGGCCGACCAGGGCATGACCGAGGCCGAGGCCTTCCGGTGGATCCAGCGGACGGCGATGAACCAGCGGACGAGCATGAAGGCGCTGGCGGAGTCGATCCTGGCGGCGACGACGGCGGAGGGCACCGCCTGATACCGGTCGGCGCGGTCGGCTGAGCCTGCCGTGCTTATCCGTAATCGGATGGTCACCCGGTGTCCCTCCTGGTCCCCGGTGCGGTGGGCGAGATCACGACCTCATCACGGTCGCCCCGCATGGGGGTGCAACCTCCACTCCGGAAGCTAGGTTCTGCGCACCGATCGGCGCCCGGTCGGTGGTCGTCGCGTACGCGCCGACGCCCGGGCGCACTGATGACACTGGGAGTTGCTTGATGCGCACTGGCACTACTGCCCGCAGCATCGCCGTCACCGGTGCTGCCCTGCTGGCGTTGACCGCCTGCGGTGGCGGCGACGAGGGCGGCACGTCGGCCGAGGGCGGCGGCGGCGACGGCGGCGGCGAGAAGCAGGTCAACGTCTACGGCACCGACGGCAACATGGGCAACGCGCTCGGCGAGTCGTTCTCGGAGCAGGGTGCTCTCGCCGGCATGCGGGGCACCACGCCGCTCACCGAGCTCGGCACGGAGTTCACCGACCGGCTTCTGGAGATCAACCCCGACCTCCAGGACTTCAACTACGCCGGCGAGACCTACGACGCGATCATGATCTCCGCGATCGCCTCGCAGCTGGCCGGCAGCACCGACCCGGCCGTCTTCGCCCCCTACATCAACGGGGTCACCTTCGGAGGCGAGGCCTGCGACACGTTCGCCGCGTGCAAGGAGATCGTCGACGGCGGGGGCAACCCCGACTACGAGGGCGTCTCCGGCCCGCTGGCCTTCGCCGCGCCCGGTGAGCCCTCCGTGGCCAGCTTCGGCATCCTGCAGTTCGGCGAGGACAACGCGATCGCCGCCGACCAGACCGAGTACGTGCTCGCCGGTGACGAGGCCAACGCCGCGTCCGACGAAGGTCCGGCCCCGGCGGCGCCGGGCACCACCACGACCGACCCGCTGATCATCGGCACCCTGCTGCCGCAGACCGGCGACCTCGCCTTCCTCGGCCCCCCGGAGATCGCCGGCGCCGACCTGGCCGTCCAGGAGATCAACGAGACCGGCGGTGTCCTCGGGCAGCCGGTGCAGCTGATCCAGCGCGACTCCGGTGACACCTCCACCGACATCGCGACCCAGTCGGTCGACGCGCTGCTCCAGCAGAACGTGGACGTGATCGTCGGCGCGGCCTCGTCGGCCGTGACGCGTACGGTCATCGACGCCATCACCGGCGCCGGCGTCGTCCAGATCTCGCCGGCCAACACCTCCGACGAGTTCACCACGTACGACGAGGGCGGCCTGTACTTCCGCACCGCCCCGCCGGACACGCTGCAGGCCCGCGCCCTCGCGGACCTAATCATCGAGGACGGTGCGAACACCGTCGGCATCCTGGCCCGGAACGACTCGTACGGGACCGGCCTCGCGGAGAACACGGTGGAGAACCTGGTCAGCAGCGGGCTCGCGGAGGACAGCATCGAGCTGGTCATCTACGACCCCACCGCGGCCAACTTCGACGCCGAGATCCAGGACATGGTCGAGCTCAACCCCGACGCGATCGTGGTGATCGGTTTCGACGAGTCCGCCCGGATCATCGAGGGTCTCAACGCCCAGGGCATCGGCCCGGCGCGCGGCTGACCCGCACGCGAAACACAGCGGCCCGGCCCCCGTGGGACCGGGCCGCTGTGTTGTGTCCGTGAACTCACAGTGAGTTAGCGGCGGGGTGTACGTAACGGTCTAACTGCGCTAAGTTGCGAGTGTTGTGATCCACATCACCCATGGAGGACCAGTGCTTCGGAGAATCGCTCTCGTGATGATGTTGATGGCGTCTACGGTCGTCGTCGGACTTGGTGGCGTCGCCCAGGCGGCGCCAGGCGGATGCACGACTGGGAGTGCCTACGCCGACCGCTTGTACGGCGGATACAGCTCATGCGCCTTCGGAACTGGACAGCACCGAATCCAGATCGCTTGCTCGTCCTACACGGGAGGGCACTATTACAAGTTCGGCGTTTACCAGAATGTCGGCGCACGGAGCTACGTCTTCTGCAACCACCCCAGCGAGCGAGTGCTCGCGCGGTACCTCGACACTCGCTGAGGGCGGTCTAGCGTCATGCACAGCGGGCTGACTTTCAGTCTCGGAGTCAGCCCGCTGCCGCTGGCAGGTGCCCCTTGAAGTTGTGAGGCGTTCCCACGTGGCACGAAACGAAAGCTCTGCGATATGCGAGCCACCGTCACGGCCATGGCGCGCCCGCACCACGACGGCGCCGGCACCCCACGTGGGGTGCCGGCGCCGTCGTGGTGCGGCCCGGGCTCAGTGCGCCTTGGCCAGGGTCCCCAGGTAGAGCTCAATGACCTTCGGGTCGTGCATGAGCGACTCGCCCGACGCGGTGTAGGCGTTGCGGCCCTGGTCGAGGACGTAGCCGCGGTCGCAGATCTGCAGGCAGCGCCGGGCGTTCTGCTCGACCATGATGATCGAGACGCCGGTGGCGTTGATCCGCCGGCAGCGGATGAAGACCTCGTCCTGGTAGGCGGGGGAGAGGCCGGCCGAGGGCTCGTCGAGCAGCAGCACCGACGGCTCCATCATGAGCGCACGGCCCATGGCGACCATCTGCCGCTCACCACCCGACAGGGACCCGGCCTTGATCCGGCGCCGCTCACCGAGCATGGGGAACAGCTCGGTCACGTAGTCGAAGCGCTCGCGGAACACCTTGGGCCGCAGGTAGGCGCCCATCTGCATGTTCTCCTCGATGGTGAGCGAGGGAAACACGTTGTTGTTCTGCGGCACGTAACCCACGCCGAGGGACACCAGCCGGTGCGCGGGAGCGGAGGTGATGTCCTCCCCGCGAAGGGTGACCGTGCCCGAGCGCACTGGGATGAGCCCGAAGAGGGTCTTGAGCAGCGTCGACTTGCCGGCCCCGTTCGGGCCGATGATGCCGACGAGCTCGCCCTCCTGCAGGTAGAAGTCGCAGCCGTTGAGGATGTTCACCCCGGGCACGTAACCGGCGATGAGCTCGTCGGCCCGCACCAGCGCCCCCTCGGCCAGCCGGGCGTGCTCGGGCCGGGTGGCGGCGAGCTCGGCGGGGGAGAGACCGGCGGTCGCGCCACTCGTGCCGGCGTCCACCGGGGCGCCCGGGCCCTGGTCGACCGGCCGGTCGAACTCGTACTCGGGGCTCGTGCTCGTGCGGGGGTCCCCACCCGTGCCCGGGTCGATTGTCATCGGTCGCCGCCCTTCCGGTGTGTGGCGTCAGAGCTGAGCGATTCGCCGCCCCCGCGGCCCTGCCGGGAGATCGACGCCTCGGCCTCCGCCAGCTGCGCGTCCTCCTCCTCGATGGTGAGGGGGGCGTCGTGGTGGGCGCCGAGGTAGGCGTCGACCACGGCCTGGTTCTGGCTGATCGACTCCGGCGGGCCCTCTGCGATCACGTTGCCTGCGGCCATCACCACGACCCAGTCGCTGATGTCGCGGACGACGTCCATGTCGTGCTCGACGAAGATCACCGTCATGCCCTGCTCGCGCAGGTCCTTGACGTGGCCGAGCAGGCTCTGCGTCAGGGCCGGGTTCACCCCCGCCATCGGTTCGTCCAGCATGACCACCTTCGGGTCGCTCATCAGCGCCCGGGCCATCTCGAGCAGCTTGCGCTGGCCACCGGAGAGCGTGCCGGCGAAGTCGTCCTTCTTCGCGTCCAGCTTGAAGCGACGCAGCAGTTCCAGCGCCTTCTCCGTGTTCGCCTGCTCCTGCCCCCGCCAGAGCCCCGGGACCAGCGCGGAGAAGAAGCCTTCCCCGCGTTGCCCCTGGGCGCCGAGCAGCATGTTCTGCAGCACGGTGAGCCGGGAGAGCGCCTTGGTGAGCTGGAAGGTGCGCACCACGCCGAGCCGCGCCACCTGGTGCGAGGCCAGCTTGCCCAGCGGGCGCCCGTCGAAGGACCAGGTGCCGCCGTCGGGCTGGTCGAAGCCGGTGAGCAGGTTGAACAGGGTCGTCTTCCCGGCCCCGTTGGGGCCGATCAGGCCGGTGATGCCCCCGCGCTGAATCTCCAGGTGGTCCACCGAGACGGCGGTCAGACCGCCGAAGGTGCGGATTACACCATCGACGACGATCGTCGGGTCGGGCTTGGCGACGCCGACCTCCCAGGGGACGTCGCGCAGCGCCTCGCGGGCCGGGAGCCGGTCCCTGGACGCCGTGGCGCCGGTGCGGATGGGCTCAGCGGGCATCGAGCATCACCTCTCGTCGGTCACCGAAGATGCCCTGCGGCCGGAACACCAGCAGCAGGATCAGCCCGAGACCGATGATGACAAAGCGGATCTGGGCGACGTCGGTCGTCGACAGCAGGCCCTCGGGGATGACGCCGGTCTCGATCAAGCTGCGGAGTCCGGAGTCGGCGAACTGGATGATGAAGTACATCAGCATGGCGCCGACGACGGGGCCGAGGACGCGCGCCGCACCGCCCAGGATGAGCGCGGCGTAGGCCAGGAACGTGTTGGCGTTCTGGTACTGGTCGGGGGTGGCCGAGCCGGTGCCGATGGCGTAGATCATGCCGCCTAGGGCGCCGAAGACACCGCCGAGGACCAGCGCCTGCATCTTGTAGACGTAGACGTTCTTGCCGAGCGCGCGGACCGCGTCCTCGTCCTCTCGGATGGACTTGACGACACGACCCCACGGGCTGCGGACCAGGCTCCACACGAGCAGGCAGCCGAGGGCGACCAGGGTCCAGCCGACGGTGGTGACCCACAGGTCCGCGCCGCTCCAGAAGGTGCCGAGGATGCGGTACCGGCGGCCGGTGTCCCACGGGGCGAGCTCCCGGAACGTGCTGTTGAACCCCGATATGCCGCGCGAGCCGTTGGTGACCGGCGTGGCCGACACCGAGCGGAACAGCAGCCGCAGGCCCTCGGCGCTCGCGATCGTCGCGATCGCGAGGTAGTCCGCCCGCAGCCGCAGCGTCGGCAGGCCGAGCAGCAGCGCCAGCGCGACCGCGGCGGCGATGCCGATCGCGACGCCGACCCAGAAGTTCAGCCCCCACTGGCTGACCGAGACAGCGATGCCGTAGGCGCCGACCATCGCGAACGCGATCTGGCCGAAGTTGAGCAGCCCGGTGTAGCCGAACTGCATGTTGATGCCGAGCGCCAGGAGGGCCAGGAAGACCGCCTGGAAGCCGATCCCCGCCTTGAGGGCGATCGCCAGCGCGTCGATGAACTCACCCATTGCTCAACCCACCCGAACCCGGCTGCCGAGGATGCCCTGCGGGCGGACCATGAGGATCACGATCAGCAGCAGGAGCCCGCCGACGTACTTGACGTCGTTGGGGATGACCAGAGTGGACATCTGCACGAAGACGCCGACGACGATGCTGCCGACGAGCGCGCCGTACGCCGTCCCCAGGCCGCCGAGGGTCACGCCGGCGAACATCAGGAGCAGCAGCCGGAAGCCCATGTCCCACTGGACCTCGTCGGACAGGCCCAGGAGGACGCCGCCCAGCGCCGCCAAGGCGCCACCCATCATCCAGACGACCAGGATCACCCGGTTCACGTCGATGCCGGACGAGGCGGCGAGGTCGCGGTTGTCGGCGACCGCGCGCATCGCCTTGCCGATCGCCGTCCGCTGCAGCATGAGGGCGACCAGCAGGAGCACCACCAACGCGATGATGATCGAGTACAGGTCCTTGTCCGTGAGGTTGAACGGCCCGTAGTCGACGGCGCGCTGGCCGCGGAAGTCGGCGTACGCCTCGGAGCTGCCGCCGAAGAAGATCTGGTAGCCGTAGCGCAGCAGCAGCGACAGGCCGATGGAGATGACCAGCGCGGCCACCAGCCCGGTGCCCCGGCGGCGCAGCGGCCGCCACAGCAGCCGCTCGTTGGCCGCGCCGATGAGGGCGCCGATGACCATCGCCAGCAGGGCGGCCGGGATGAGCGGCACCCCGCCGTCCACGTTGATGAACCAGGCGACGATCGCCCCGATGGTGACCAGCTCGCCGTGCGCGAAGTTGGTCAGGCCGGTGGTGCCGAAGATGAGGGACAGGCCCACCGCGGCCATCGCGATGAGCAACCCGAAGCGCAGCCCGTCGACGAAGAGCTGGACCCAGCGGACGGTCCCGCCGCCCGAGCCGCGGCTGCCGTCGTCCAGGCCGATGATGACGCCCTGGTTGCGCCCCGGGTCGACGGTGACGGTCCGGCTGTTGCCGGCGTTGAACTCGACGCCCTCGGGGAGCGCGTCCTCGGGCACGGTGACTGTGTACTCACCGGGACCGGGCACCTCGATGGTGAAGCGGCCGTTCTCGTCGGTCTCGTCGGTGCCGACCTCGTCGCCGTCCGGCGTGGTGACGACGACCTCGACGCCCTCGATGGGGCCGCTGAGGCTGGTGCGCAGGGTGCCCGAGACGCTCTCGCCCTGGGCGATGGCGGTGCCGGGTATCAGAGTGGCCAGGCCGGCGGTGAACAGCGCGACCAGCAGCAGGCGCAGGACGGTGACGCCCCTGCGGCTGGCTGCACCGGCCGGCGTCGGAGACCCTCGTCGTGCGGGCCTGCTTCGTCGACCGTGCCGGCGGACACGGTCCGTCGGGTGCGTCACTCGACCTCCTCGGCGGATTCGTTGAGGTCGGAACCTAACGTAGTTGTGCGGTCCTGCCGCCAGAGTGCGCCGAGCTGTGACCTTTCCGCGACACCCCGTGTCGAACGCATCACACGTAGTTGCGCAGCACCGGCACCCCGCCGCCCGATCGGGTCAGCCCCCGTCGCGGCCGCTCCGGTTCCGCGCGGCGAGGGTCATGCAGGTCAGCCGCGCGGTGGCAGTGCGCCGCCCCTCGTCGTCGGTGACGTCGATGACGAACGTGGACAGCGTGCGACCGCGGCGCACCGGAGTGCAGACGGCGGTGACCGTGCCGGCGGTCGCGGCGCGCAGGTAGCTCACGTTGAGCTCGATCCCGACGACCTGGTTGTCCGGGCCGGCGCCCACGGCCGCGGCCATCGAGCCGATCGTCTCGGCGAGCGTGCAGGTGGCCCCGCCGTGGAGCAGTCCGAAGGGCTGCTCGTTGCCCGCGACCGGCATCGTGGCCACCAGGCGGTCGGGATTCCAGTCGGTGATCCGCACGCCGAGCTTGTCGTCGAGAGGGCTGCTGATGCCGTCGGGCAGCCAGTCCGGGGGAGGGGTGCTCACGGCACGGCACGGTAGTGGCCCCGTCGCAGGGACCCGCGGCGAGCGTGCGAGTCGTGGGGGGCGACGGGGTCCTTTTACTACGATCGGCGGCGATGTCCGCTCCGGTCTCCACCTCCGCACCCGCAGTCCCCTCCACGACGGCCCACCCGCCCGCCCAGCGCCCGCGGCTGCTGCTCCTCGACGGGCACTCGCTGGCCTATCGCGCGTTCTTCGCGCTGCCGGTGGAGAACTTCTCGACCACGACGGGCCAGCCGACGAACGCCGTCTACGGGTTCACGTCGATGCTGATCAACATCCTGCGCGACGAGCAGCCCACGCACCTCGCCGTCGCCTTCGACGTCGGCCGGAAGACCTTCCGCAGCGAGATCTACGCGGAGTACAAGGCCAACCGCGCCGAGAGCCCGACGGACTTCCGCGGGCAGGTCAGCCTGGTCCAGGAGGTGCTCGGCGCGCTGCGCGTCCCGGTGATCACCGCCGAGGGCTACGAGGCGGACGACGTCATCGCCACCCTCACCGTGCAGGCCGTCGAGCAGGGCATGGACGTGCTGATCGGCACCGGCGACCGCGACGCGCTGCAGCTGGTCAACGAGCACGTCACCGTGCTCTACCCGCGCAAGGGCGTCTCGGACATGACGCGCTTCACGCCGGAGGAGGTCGAGGCCAAGTACGGCCTGTCGCCGGTGCAGTACCCCGACTTCGCGGCGCTGCGGGGCGACCCGAGCGACAACCTCCCCAGCATCCCGAGCGTGGGGGAGAAGACCGCCGCCAAGTGGGTGCGCGAGTACGGCTCGCTGGACGCGCTGGTCGACCAGGTCGACACGGTGAAGGGCAAGGTCGGGGAGAAGCTGCGCGAGCACCTCTCCTCGGTGCTGCAGAACCGGCGGCTCACCGAGCTCGACCGGCAGGTGCCGCTGGAGGTGGGGCCGGCGGACCTCGCCGTCCAGCCGTGGGACCGCAACGAGGTGCACACCCTCTTCGACAACCTGCAGTTCCGCGTGCTCCGCGACCGGCTCTTCGCCACGTTGAGCAGCGCCGAACCCGAGGTCGAGGGCGGCTTCGACGTCGCGGTCGACCACGTCCCGGCCGGTGGGCTCGGGGAGTGGCTGGACGCGCACGCACGGACCGGGCGGACCGGGGTGATCTTCCGCGGCACCTGGGGCCGGGGCGCCGGCGAGCTCACCGGTCTCGCGCTCGCCGCGGCCGACGACCACACCGCCTTCGTCGACCTCGGCCCGGCGCTGGACGTGGCCGACGAGCAGGCGCTCGCCGCCTGGCTGGCCGACGCCGACCGGCCCAAGGTGGTGCACGAGGTCAAGGGCCCGCTGCTGGCCATCTGGGCCCGCGGGTGGGAACTCGCCGGCGTCGTCAGCGACACCGCGCTCGCCGCCTACCTCGCGCTGCCCGGGCAGCGCTCCTTCGACCTCGGCGACCTGGCGGTCCGCTACCTGCGCCGCGAGCTGAAGGACGCCGCGGAGGAGGAGGCCCAGCTCACCCTCGACGGCCTGGGGCCCAGCGAGGACGACGTCGCCGCCGAGGCCGCGAAGGCCGACGTCCTCAAGGCGGTCGCGGTCAACGACCTCTCCGACGCCCTCGAGCAGGTGCTCGGGCAGCGCGGGGGCGGGCACCTGCTCGGGGAGATCGAGCTGCCGCTGACCTTCGTGCTGGGCCGGATGGAGCACCGGGGCATCGCCGCCGACCTCGACTTCCTGCACGAGCTGCAGCGCGAGTTCGCCGAGGGGGTCGCCGCGGCGGCGGCCGAGTGCTACGCCGTCATCGGCCGCGAGGTGAACCTCGGCTCGCCCAAGCAGCTGCAGATCGTGCTGTTCGACGAGCTCGGCCTGCCCAAGACGAAGAAGAACAAGACCGGCTACACCACCGACGCCGAGGCGCTGACCAACCTGCTCGCGCAGACCGGCCACCCGTTCCTCGAGCACCTCATGCGCCACCGCGACGTCACGCGGCTGCGCACGGTCATCGACGGGCTGATCCCGATGGTCGACGACGCCGGGCGCATCCACACCACGTTCCAGCAGACGATCGCCGCGACCGGCCGGCTCTCCTCGACCGACCCGAACCTGCAGAACATCCCGATCCGCACCGCCGAGGGCCGGCGGATCCGCCAGGCGTTCGTCGTCGGGCGGGGCTACGAGTCGCTGATGACGGCCGACTACAGCCAGATCGAGATGCGGATCATGGCGCACCTCTCCGGCGACGAGGGCCTCATCGAGGCGTTCACGTCGGGGGAGGACCTGCACTCCTTCGTCGCCTCCCGGGCCTTCGACATCCCGATCGAGGAGGTCGACCCGGAGATGCGCCGCCGGATCAAGGCGATGAGCTACGGGCTGGCCTACGGGCTCTCGGCCTACGGGCTGTCCGGGCAGCTGCGGATCTCCGTCGAGGAGGCCCGCGAGCAGATGCACGCCTACTTCGAGCGCTTCGGCGGCATCCGCGACTACCTCGACGGCGTGGTGGACGACGCGCGGCAGACCGGCTACACCGAGACCACCCTGGGCCGGCGGCGCTACCTGCCCGACCTCACCAGCGACAACGGGCAGCGGCGGCAGATGGCCGAGCGCATGGCGCTCAACGCCCCCATCCAGGGTTCCGCCGCCGACGTGATCAAGGTGGCGATGCTCAACGTGGAGAAGGCGATCGCGGCCGAGGGTCTGGCGTCGCGGATGCTCCTGCAGGTCCACGACGAGCTCGTCCTCGAGGTGGCACCGGGGGAGCAGGAGGCGCTGGAGGCGCTCGTCCGCCGCGAGATGGCCGGTGCCGCGCAGCTCTCGGTGCCGCTCGAGGTCTCCGTCGGTGTCGGCTCGAGCTGGGACGCCGCGGCCCACTGACGGCGGCGGACGCCCCGGTCCCCGGGTCGGGGCGTCCGCGTCACGGTCTCGTGTCGATGCCGGCCGGACGGGCGCCCGATGTGTCGGGAGCGGCTTTCCGGTCCACACCGTTGGCATGGGCTCTCCACCCCCGTCGGCTCCGACCCCTCCCGCTGTCCCCGCCTGGCTGGTCCGGTCGTCGGCCGTGGGCGGCCGGCTGCTCGTCCTCGTGGTGCTGCTGTGGCTCGTCGCCGGCTTCGCGGTCAAGGTGACGCTGCCGCTGGTGGCCGTCCTGATCGCGCTGCTCGTCGCGGGCATCCTGACGCCGCTCGTGGAGTGGGCCCATGGCCGTGGCGCCCCGCGCGGGCTGGCCGCCGGCGGCGCGGTGCTGCTGCTGGTCGCCGTCCTGGGCGGCGCGCTGCTGGCCCTCGGCGCGCGCTTCGCCGACCAGCTGCCCCGCCTGCGGGAGCAGTTCCAGCAGGTGTCGACCGACCTCTCGCAGCGCTTCGGCGTCGAGCTGCCGAGCTTCGGCCCGTCCGGCGGGGGCGGTGGGGGCGGCTCCGGCGGCGGGACCAGCGCCGGTGACCTGCTCGGGCCGGCGCGGACGGTGCTCGAGGTGGTGGTCGCCGCCTTCCTCGTCGTGGCGCTGGCCTACCTGTTCCTGCACGGCGGCCCGGGCATCTGGCGCTGGCTGCTCGGGAAGTTCGGAGGCCGGGTGCGCCAGGACGTCGACGCCGCGGGGCGGGCGGCCTGGACGACCGTCGGCGGCTACGTCCGCGGTCTGACCATCGTGGCGGTCTTCGACGCCGTGGGCATCGGCGTCGGCCTGCTGCTGCTCGGCGTCCCGTTGGCGCTGACCCTCGCGGCGCTGCAGTTCCTGGCGTCCTATATCCCCACGATCGGTGCGTTCGTCGCCGGGCTGGTCGCCGTGGTGGTGGCGTACGCCTCCGGTGGTCTGGTCACGGCGGCCCTGGTACTGGGGCTGGTCGTGGTGGTGCAGCAGCTCGGGAACTCGCTCGTGGAGCCGTACGTGATGCGCAACCGGCTGCCCCTCAACGCCGCGACGGTGCTGATCGCGGTCACCGTCGGCGGTGTGCTGTGGGGCATCGCGGGGGCGCTGCTGTTCGTCCCGCTCACCGCGGCGATCTCCGCGGCCGCGCACGAGCTGTGGGTCCGGCACGGCTGCCGTCCCGTCGCCGGCGGCTCAGCCTCCACCTGAGGTCGAGGGTCGCGTGCCGACCAGGATGAGCGTGCCGGGGACCAGGGCGCCGCGCTCGGGCGACCACTGCCCCCAGTCCTCCGTGCGCCCGGGCGTCCACTCGGGCTCGACCAGGTCCTCGAGCACCAGGCCGGCACCGACCACGGCCCGCACCCAGTCGCCGACCGTGCGGTGATGCTCGACGTACACGGCGCGGCCGGCCCCGTCGGTCTCCACGTAGGGGGTCCGGTCGAAGTAGGAAGACGTGATCCGCAGGTCCGCGGGGTCGGGGGAGTCGGGGAACGGCCAGCGCATCGGGTGGTTGACCGAGGCCGCGAACCGGCCCCCCGGACGCAGCACCCGCGCCACCTCCCGCAGCGCCGCCGCCACGTCCGCCACGAAGGGCAGGCCGCCGAACGCCGAGCAGACGGCGTCGACCGAGGCGTCGGCCAGCGGCAGGGCGCCCGCGTCGGCCTGGAGCAGCGGGACGGCGATCCCGGTGGAGCGGTTGAGCTCGGCGGCCCGGGCGAGCATCCCGCCCGAGAGGTCCATCGCCACCACGTCGGCCCCGGCCCGCCGCAGCCAGCGCGCGCACGGCGCCGAACCGCAGCCGACCTCCAGCACCCGTCGGCCGGCGACGTCGCCGAGCAGGTGCGCGTCCGCCTCCCGCAGGCCCTCGGGGCACCACAGGAAATCGACGTCGCCGAGGTCGGCGCCGTGCTCGGCGAGGTACGCCGGGGCGGCGGCGTCCCACCAGCGGCGGTTGGCCCGCGCCGACTCCTCGACGCCGGCGTCGCGCCGGGCCACCCCGCCGGCGGTGGGGTAGCCGTCGCTGCCGAGGGGCAGGCCCGGGCCGGGCGGGAGGACGCTCATGACACGCCGATCGTGACACGCCGCCGGCCGGGCGCGAGGGGTCGCACCCAGGTGGACCGGACGGTCCGGGCGTCCGTACGATGGGGGAGCGCCAGAGGTCTGTCGTGACCTTCCCCACCGGGAATGCCCGCGCCGGTTCTCCCCGCTGTACCTCCCCGCGGCCTGTCGGCCGCGGGTCGTCCTGTCCCTACGCATAAACCGTCCGGAGCAACCAACCACATGACCTCCACTCAGGTCCGTCCTTCCAGCACCCCCCAGGTCGCCATCAACGACATCGGCACCGCGGAGGACTTCCTCGCGGCGATCGACCAGACGATCAAGTACTTCAACGATGGCGACATCGTCGAGGGCGTCATCGTCAAGGTGGACCGGGACGAGGTGCTGCTGGACATCGGCTACAAGACCGAGGGCGTCATCCCCTCGCGCGAGCTGTCCATCAAGCACGACGTCGACCCGAACGAGGTCGTCAGCGTCGGCGACGAGGTGGAAGCCCTCGTCCTCCAGAAGGAGGACAAGGAAGGGCGGCTGATCCTCTCCAAGAAGCGCGCGCAGTACGAGCGCGCCTGGGGCACGATCGAGGCCAAGAAGGAAGCCGACGAGGTCGTCACCGGCACCGTCATCGAGGTCGTCAAGGGTGGCCTCATCCTCGACATCGGCCTCCGCGGGTTCCTCCCGGCGTCGCTGGTCGAGATGCGCCGCGTCCGCGACCTGCAGCCCTACGTGGGCCGCGAGCTCGAGGCGAAGATCATCGAGCTGGACAAGAACCGCAACAACGTCGTGCTCTCCCGCCGCCAGTGGCTGGAGCAGACCCAGTCCGAGGTGCGCAGCGAGTTCCTCAACAAGCTCGCCAAGGGCCAGGTCCGCAGCGGCGTCGTCTCCTCGATCGTCAACTTCGGTGCGTTCGTGGACCTGGGCGGCGTCGACGGCCTGGTGCACGTCTCGGAGCTGTCCTGGAAGCACATCGACCACCCGTCCGAGGTCGTCGAGGTGGGCCAGGAGGTCACCGTCGAGGTCCTCGACGTCGACCTCGACCGCGAGCGGGTCTCCCTGTCGCTGAAGGCGACGCAGGAGGACCCGTGGCGCCAGTTCGCCCGCACGCACCAGATCGGTCAGGTCGTGCCGGGCAAGGTCACCAAGCTCGTCCCCTTCGGTGCGTTCGTGCGCGTCGACGAGGGCATCGAGGGCCTGGTGCACATCTCCGAGCTGGCCGAGCGCCACGTGGAGATCCCCGAGCAGGTCGTGCAGGTCGGCGACGAGATCCTGGTCAAGGTCATCGACATCGACCTGGACCGCCGCCGGATCTCGCTGTCGCTCAAGCAGGCCAACGAGGGTGTCGTCGGCGACGAGGAGACCTTCGACCCGGCCGCCTACGGCATGGCCGCGTCCTACGACGAGCAGGGCAACTACATCTACCCCGAGGGCTTCGACGCCGAGACCGGCGAGTGGCTCGAGGGTTACGACGAGGCCCGCGAGACGTGGGAGCGGCAGTACGCCGAGGCCCAGGCCCGCTATGAGGCGCACCGCAAGCAGATCGCGGCGGCCAAGGAGGCCGACGCCGAGGCGGCGGCCGGCGGCAGCTACTCCAGCGCCGACGCGACGCCGGACGCCCCGAGCACGGGTGGCACGCTCGCCAGCGACGAGGCGCTCGCCGCGCTCCGCGCCAAGCTGGCCGGCGGCGAGTGACCTGAGGGTCTGACCCGCGCAGCACCGCACGTCGGAGGCCCAGGACCGATCGCCGGTCCTGGGCCTCCGTCGTCCCGCGGGTCGAGGTGACCCGGGTACGACGAAGGCCCGTGGACCGATGTCCACGGGCCTTCCGTGCGCGCCGGGTACCAGTACCGCGCGCATGCTCCCGGCGGAGCGCAGGACAGCGCGGGGAGCCCGGCGGCCTGCTCGTCCCTCGCCCTCCCGGGCGGGGGCTCAGAGGCTCAGGATGATGGCGAAGGCGGTACGCGGGCGGCCGCCCGAGCCCGCGAGGAAGCTCCAGGTGTGCCGGCCGGTGGTCGGCGTCGAGAACATCCAGCGCAGCAGCGAGCTGCGGTGGGCGACGGCCGGGCGCTGGAACGCCATGCGCTCGCGGACGGCGGGGATGTCGGCGCAGCGCACGCCCGAGGCGGAGCCGAGCCGGTGCCGGCCGGCGGCGCGGGACGACGGGGACGCGACGGGGGTGCTACGGGACATGGTCTGGTTCTGCCTCTCTGGGCGGGGAAGATCGCCGGGGCAGACGTTAACGGTGGTGCGCGTGTGACTGGAGCGAACAACGACCGCGTGTCGGCCGCGTGTTACCTCTCCGTGACCTCCAGCCGGTCGGTCGCTACTGTCCGTGCGTGCTGAGGATCGGACTGACCGGCGGGATCGGCTCGGGGAAGAGCACCGTGTCCGGGTTGCTCGTGGAACGCGGAGCGGTGCTCGTGGACGCCGACCGGATCGCCCGCGAGGTGCTCGAACCCGGCACCCCCGGGCTCGCCGCCGTCGTCGGGGAGTTCGGCGAGGGCGTGCTGTCCGCCGACGGCTCCCTGGACCGCGCCGCCCTCGCGGCGATCGTCTTCTCCGACGACGTCGCACGGCGGCGGCTCGACGCGCTGGTCCACCCGCTGGTGCGCCAGCGCACGGCCGAGCTGGTCGCCGCGGCCCCGGACGACGCCGTGCTCGTCAACGACGTCCCGCTGCTGGTGGAGACCGGGCAGGCGGGCAGCTACGACCTCGTCGTCGTGGTGGAGGCCGAGCGGGAGACGCGGGTCGCGCGGCT
The DNA here is from genome assembly GCF_021698975.1 of Blastococcus sp. KM273128. GTDB lineage: Bacteria > Actinomycetota > Actinomycetes > Mycobacteriales > Geodermatophilaceae > Blastococcus. The sequence continues at coordinate 25,860 of NZ_SSXA01000046.1, forward strand.
GGTCGCGCGGGGCCTCACCGAGGCCGACGCCCGCGCCCGGATCGCCGCCCAGGCCACCGACGAGCAGCGGCGGGCGGTCGCGGACGTGGTCCTCGACAACAGCGGGACGCTCGAGCAGCTGGCCGCGCAGGTCGACCGGTTCTGGGCGGAGCGGGTCGAGCCGGCCCGTGGCTGACGCCAGCTCGCTGGTCCGGCGCCGGCGGCAGGCGCGGCAGGAGCTCGCCGGCGCGCGCACCCAGATGCGCGTCCAGGGGAGCCTGGGTGTCGTGTGGGCCGCGCTGGCCGCGTCCCAGTCGGCGGACGGCGACGACCTGGGGTGGACCGGCTGGGCGTGGGCGGTGCTCGCCGTCCTCTACCTCGGCCTGGCGCTGGCCTCGTGGCGACGGCTTCGACGGGAGGAGGCGCGGCTGGGGGAGCTGGTCGGGGTCGACCTGGTCCCGGTCACCGAGGCGGTGCTCGCGCGGTTGGTGGCCGCGGCCCTGGACGGCGCCGACGTCCACGAGGTCGTGCCGCGGGCCGCACCGGGGGAGCGGTGGTCACCCGAGCAGGTCGAGCGGCTGCGCGCGTTCCACCGCGAGCGGCGGGCAGGGCTGGACGGGCCGGGGCGCGAGGCGACGTGGGCCGTCGTCGAGGTGGCCGAGGACGAGGACCGGGTCGTCGGTGGCGCTCGGCTGCGGAAGGCCGGCGAGCCGGGCGTCCTGGAGGCGGGCCTCTGGCTGGTCCGGGACGCGCGCGGCCGGGGGATCGGGCGGGCTGCGGCGGAGGTGCTGCTGCAGCGGGCGGCCGAGGCCGGTGCGTCGCGGGTCCGGGCGGCGGCCGAGGGGTCCGGGGCGCTCGAGTTCCTGCGCGGGGTGGGATTCGTCACGGTCGCCGACGGCGAGCGCGTCGTGGCGGAGCGCCGGGTGCCCGACCGGACCTGAGCTCCCCCAGAACGACGGAACCCCAGGCGCCGTCCGGCGTCCTGGGGCTCTTCTCGGTGGGCGATACTGGGTTCGAACCAGTGACCTCTTCGGTGTGAACGAAGCGCTCTACCACTGAGCCAATCGCCCGTTGCGCGTCTGATTGTGCCAGACGCTCACCGCCAGAGCGGCACCCACCCCGGCACCCAGTCCGGCACGCCCATCAGGTGCAGGCCGACGACCAGGATCCCGTACACGAAGGCCGCGGTCGCCAGCCCGATCAGCAGGCGCACCCAGATCCGCTGGGCGGCGACCCACCCGGTCCAGCGGGCGACGTGGCGCTTGGTGAAGGCGAGCAGCCGCTCGGCCCAGGTGAACTCGGTGGCCAGGATGAAGAGGCCGGCGATCACGGTGAGCCACCCCGGGCCGGGCAGCGGGATGGTGATCAGGCCCAGGACGACGACCAGCCCGCCGACGATGCCCACGCCCACGCGGTAGGAGTGGTCGATGCCGCGGCGCAGCGCGAGCCGCCGGCGCCAGCGGGTCTCGGCGACCCGCTCGCGCAGGCTGTGCACCTCGTCGGCGTCGAACCGGGCACGCCGCTCCGCCGGGGTCTCCGGACGGCGCCGAGGTCCGCCCACGGGTGCCGTCGTCGTCTCTCGCGCGCTCAGCTGGTCACCTGCCCGGTCGCGACTACCTCCGTCGGAGCCGACGGAGCCTGCCGACCGGGCTCGATGCTGATGCCGTACTCCGGGAAGCCGTCGAGGCCGGTCTCCCCGGAGCCTACGGTCTGCACCTCGATCTGCGAACGCGCGACGTCGAACGCCCCGAGCGCCACGGGGTCGCCCGCGCCGAGCCCCCACAGGACGTAGGTCGAGGACGACGTGTCGTTCGGCGCCAGCCCGTCGGCGACCACCTGCACCGCGCCCTCCCGGACGACCACGGTCGCCACCTGCCGCTCGTCGGCGGTCAGCGGCGCGATCGTGGCCCGGCCGGGTTGCAGCAGCTCGGCCACTGCCTGCTCCTGGGCGGCCACGGTGGAACGCAGGTCGTCGCGGGCCCGGTCGACCGCGGCGACCCATGCGCCCAGCCCGACGACGGCGGCGATGGCAGCCGCGACGAGCACCCTCGGCAGCAGCGTCCGCCGGGCCGGGGTCGGCTCGTCCGCTCGACCGCGCGGGAGGACGGACGGCGGGGCGGCGGGTGCCCGGGGCGGCAGCTGCTCGGTCTCCTCGACGGCGGCGCGGAGGCGCTCCCGGAGCGCCGGCGAGGGTTCGGCGGCCGGCAGGTCGTGCGCCATCGCGGCCATGACCTCGGACGTCTCGGCCACGGTGCGGGCGCAGCGGTCGCACGTGGGCAGGTGTCGCGCGAAGCGGGCGTCGTCCTCGGGCTCGAGGGCGTGCAGCGCCCAGCCGACCGCGAGCTCGTCGTACGCGTGCTCGCCGTTCATCGCGTCGTCCCGTCCACCGGCGAGCCAGCCTCCGGGAGGCCACCCAGCCCACCGAGCTCCGACCTCAGCCTGCGCATGCCGGCCAGCATCCTCGTCTTCACCGTGCCCAGGGGCGTCCCCGTCAGCGCGGCCACCTCCCGCTGCGTGTAGCCCCCGTAGTACGCCAGCGTCAGCGCCTCCTTCTGCGCCGCGGGCAGCTCACCGAGTGCGGCGCGGACCTCCCGGGAGACGATGCGGGACCACGCGTCGTCCTCGACGTCGCGGGCGGCCACCGGCTCCTCGAGCACCGCCTGGTCCTCGGCCCGGCCCTGCCGCCGGCGCTGGGACTCCTCGCGGCGGACGGCGTCGACCGCCTTGTGGTGCACGACGGCCAGCAGCCACGACGAGAAGCTGCCCCGCGCCCGGTCGTAGGCGTGGGGATCGCGCCAGATCCCGAGGAACACGTCCTGGAGCACGTCCTCGGCCAGACCGTCGTCCGCCAGGACCCGCCGAGCCAGCGCGAAGGCCGGCCGGTGGAACCGCTCGTACAGATCGTCGACGGCGGTCCGGTCGCCGGCGCGGATGCGCCGGAGGATCTCGTCGTCGCCGACGCCGTCCTCCGGCCGGAGGACCGGTCGGCTCACGGCTCCCATGGTCACACGAGGCATTCGGAAGGACGCGCGCTCGAGGTTCAGAACACCCGTCTGTGGCGCATGATGCTGGTGTGACTCGACGACACGAAGCACGTCACTTCTGCCAACTGCGGTCGTTGGAACTGTCATGACGAGCCGATGGACCCCGGGCCACATCTCCCCCATCACTCTTCAGCTGGTCGGCCCGCGGTCGTGGACCGAGGTCCCGGCCCTGCTGTGCTACGACCCCTCCGACCCGTACGCCGTGCGCATCGCCTTCGGTGACGCCGACGAGAGCGCGGCCGAGGGTGAGGAGGGCATCGCCTGGCTGGTGAGCCGCGAGCTGCTCCAGGCCGGGCTCGAGCGCCCGGCGGGCGACGGCGACGTCCGCATCTGGCCGGCACGCGCGACGGCGGACCTGCTGTACCTGCACCTGCGCGCCCCCTCCGGAGAGGCGCTCTTCGAGCTGTCCCGCGCGACGGTCGCCGCCTTCCTTCGGCACACCGAGGCGCTGGTGCCGTCCGGGTCGGAGAGCGCGCTACTCCAGCTGGACCAGGAGCTCGACGCCCTGCTGTCCAACGGCGGACCCGACTCGCCGGGGCGCTGACCTGCGAGAACGCTCCGGCGGCACCCTCTGGGAGGGGGCGGGGGGACCCCCCCTGCACACCCCCTCGGGACGTCCGCTAGAGTTCTTTCTCGTAACGCGGACGTGGCTCAGCTGGTAGAGCATCACCTTGCCAAGGTGAGGGTCGCGGGTTCGAATCCCGTCGTCCGCTCGGAACCTCGGGCACCGGTCGAGAGACTGGTGCCCGCGTGCGGTGGAGTGGCCGAGAGGCGAGGCAACGGCCTGCAAAGCCGTCTACACGGGTTCAAATCCCGTCTCCACCTCGTCGCTTCCTCGCGGGGCACGAGCGCGGAGGAGGGAGCCGGTCAGCTGACCGGATCGGGCGATTGGCGCAGTGGTAGCGCGCTTCCTTGACACGGAAGAGGTCACTGGTTCGAACCCAGTATCGCCCACCGAAGGATCAGGCCCCTGGCCAGCGGAAACGCTGGTCAGGGGCCTTTCTCGTCCCCGGCCGTGCCACCTGCGTGCCCACAACGCTATGACGCTCGGTAGCGATGGCAGCCGGTCTGCCGTGTACGTCAATCACATAGCGTGACGAGTCGCGGCATCCGTGTAGACTGATGCCTTGGGACGTGCCGCTGTGCACGTGAGGCCCACAGGCGACAGACGAACGCTCAGACGCCGCAGCCGAGGGCGCGACCTCGGACGCATGACGGGAACCCGGGGACGCGCCGGGGGGAGCCGTCGAGGATCGAATCTCGATGGAGCCGTCGTGGCTACTGCCGCCCCTGTCCGGCGCGCCCAGCGCGCACCCCACAACCCGCCGCCGGTCGCCCGGCGCTACTACACGGTCGAGCAGGCCGCCGACTTCTACGGCGTCAACCCTCGCACCATCCGCCGTTGGCTGACCGAGAACAAGCTGACCGCCTACCGCGTCGGCGGGCATCTGCTCCGGTTGGACGCCGCCGAGGTCGAGGCCCTGGCCGTCCGCTGCGACCCGTCGGACGTGAGCGCATGACGCGGCCCGCCCCCGCCGAAGCGGGAACGGGCCAGGAGCCGGGCAGCTCTGGTCCCCAAATTACTCCCGAGCACGCCCGCGACGTGCTCGCTCCGCGAGGGCTGACCGCCGACGACGCGGCACGGTTCGGCGTCTACTCGGTGACCACGCGCGACGAGCTACCCGAGGAGTTCCGGTGGGCCGGGGAGGCAGCCGTGCCCGCGCTGGTCATCCCGTGGCGCAGGCTCTCCGGGGAGGGGGTCGTTCCCCAGCTCCGGCCGGACACGCCGCTCGTCGTGGAGGGCGAGGAGCGGAAGTACCTCATGCCGAAGGGCGTTGGCTCCGTCATCGGCGTCGTACGCGAGGCGCCGAACCCCAACCTCGTGATCTTCGCCGAGGGCACCTTCCAAGCGAGGGTCGCCGCCGCCTACGCCCCGCCGGGGGCATCGGTCTACGCCCTGGCCGGGTGCCGCACCTGGTCGAGCGACGGGGTGCCCGTCGAGGACTTGTCTGTCGTGGAGGGGCGAGAGGTCGTGGTGATCTTCGACGGCGACCTGTCCCGAAACCTCGCGGTCTGGACCGCAGCGGAGAAGTTCGGCCACGCCCTCGCGCTGGAGGATGCGGTCAGCGTCCGCTTCGCCGTCCTGCCGACTTCGGGGAAAGCCGGGCTGGATGACTGGCTCGGCAAGCGGTCGCCGGAGAAGCGGGCCGACTACCTTGAGCGGCTCATTGACGATGCGAAGGGCAACCTGCCGACCAAGCCGAAGGCCAAGCCGAAGGAGGCGCGGCAGATCACCGCGCCGAACAACCGGCCGCTGGTGGAGGTCAACGGCGACCGCCACGAGGTCATCACGTCGCTGCTGACTGCGCTGAAGCGGTGGGATGGCACTCGGTTGTTCAGCTACGGCGGCGTGCTGGTCGAGCTGAAGCCGGGCGCGACGGTGGAGCCGGTCGTCGTCGGCCGCCTCCACCGGGTTATCGCCGAGTCGGCGACGACGGTAGCCACGAACGCCAAGGGCGAGGCCGCCTACGCCGACCCGGCCGGCCCGACAGTTGGCGCGCTGCTGTCCTCGGCGGACGAATTCACGCTACTCGACCGAATCAGCCGTGTGCCGTTCGTACGGCCCGACGGCTCGATCTGCCAGACCTCCGGGTACGACGCGGCCACCCGGACGTTCGTGGCGCTGGACGAGTCGCTGGACGGGTTGCAGGTGCCGGAGGAGCCGACGGCCGAAGACGTGGCGGCGGCCGTGAAGCTGCTGACCGACGAGTGGCTGGGCGACTTCATGCCCTCGCTGCCCGAACCGGCCGACCGGGCGAACCTGCTGGGCCTGATGCTCACCCCGCTCGTGCGCGGCCTGGTGCCGCTGGCCCCGCTGGCGGTCGTGGACGGGTTGCAGATGGGTGTCGGCAAGAACCTCGTGGCCGACCTGCTGTCGATCCTGACCACCGGCCGCCCGGCGCAGCCGCTGCCCTACAACCGGGGCGACGACGAGAACCGCAAGGTCATCACGTCGGCCTTCCGATCCGGTGCCGAGCTGTTCGTCTTCGACGAGGCGCACGTCATCGAGGGCGGCAGCTTCGCCCGTGCGATTACCTCGATCACGTACTCCGACCGGGTGCTCGGCGTGAGCGCGATGGCCGAGTTCCCCAACCGGATCACCTGGGTCGCGCTGGGCAACAACGTGGTGGTCAACGGCGACGTGAGCCGCCGCGTCTTCCGGATCCGGCTGGCACCGAAGACGGCCAATCCGCAGGACCGCGACGCCGACTCGTTCCGGCACCCCGACATCAAGGAATGGACGCTGGAGAACCGTGCCAGACTGCTGGCCGCTGCCCTCACACTGGTCCGGGCATGGTTCGCCGCCGGTGGCAAGACGAACCCGGCCGGTCGCCGGTTCGGCAGCTTCGAGGCGTGGGGCGGCATCGTCGGCGGCGTCCTGGACAACGCCGGCGTGGAGGGCTTCCTGGGCAACCTCGTGGAATGGCGCTCGGAGTCGGACTTCGACCGGCAGCACTGGTCCGAGCATTTCGCCTGGCTGGCTGAGACGTTCGGCACCGGCGAAGGGCAGGCGTTCACGGTCGCCGAGGTTGTGGAGAAGCTGCGCCGGTCGAACAATCCCGAGCCACCGCCGGGGATGGACGACCCGAGCGCGATGGGCTACGGCCGCGAGCTGGGCAAGGCGTACGCCAAGAAGCGGAGCCAGGTGTTCGACGGCCTGGTCCTGGTCAAGTCCGCCGTTGGCACGCAGAGGAAGCTGGGCCGCTGGTACCTGGAGAATCGGGAGGTATCGGAGGTATCGGAGGAATCCCCCTTCCCTACGCGTAAGGGAAACTCTGCCTCTGACAGCGCAGACGCGGATAGGCGCGCTCTACGGGGAGGGGGCTCCGGCCATCCCTCCCATTCCTCCGATACCTCCGGCCGGACGCGCAAGCGGCCGAAGGCGCCGTGCCAGCGGTGCGGGAAGGGGCTGCCTGGCGGCAAGGACTACGCCCGCTGCAATGAGTGCCGGTACAAGCCGGGCGAGGACGGTGCGATGTGAGCAACCGCCGGAGGGCCAAGCGGCCCACGGTCCCGCCGTGCCCGGACTGCGCGTCCCGGCTTCTGTGGCTGCCCACCGGGCCGTTCCTCGCCCACGACGAGAGGTGCCCGAGTTGGCGGGCGCGGACAGCCGCGCTCCGGGCCGCCGTCGGCCCCGAGCCGGTGAGCTGCTACTCAGTGAGGCTCGGCCGTAGCGAGACGGGCGGACATGTGGCACGGAAGTGGGCACGGCCCGCTTCCGTGCCACCGCCACGGCGCTGTTGCAACGCCGGGGGAGAGGGGGCCTCCCCCCGGGGGCGCCGGCGGTTCCCCGCAGCGCCCTGCCTCTCAAGATGACTACGGGTCTCGGATCTCGACCTCGGGACGGCCCGCTGAACGGGCCGTGCCGAGGTCGAGATCAAGCATGGTGATCGCCAGGGAGTGCAGCAGCATGGCCCCTTTGTCGGGCGTTCGCGCTCAGTAGGAGGGGGCGGCTACTTCTCGGGGCAGAGGTGTTCCACGGCTGCGTCGTAAATCACGGTTGCCTCGGTGCGGTCGTATCCGGCGTCCAACAACATCGGGACCGCTTGCGCCCGGGCCTCCAGTGACGACGGGTTCTTCCAGATACCGCAGACACTGATCTCGCCGGAGTCGAGCACGCCGAGCGTGTCGTTCTCGTTCGCTGGCGACAGGTGAGGCTGGACCTGATCGAGGTACGCCTGTTGTGCGGCGGTGGCCTCGGTGCCATCGGGGAGCGTCAGCACCTCCGGGGATGCTGGTGCCGTCTCTGATGCGTCCTCACTGGAGCAGGCGGTGAGCGCCAGAGGTATGGCGGCCAGCAGGATCAGCCTGACGCGAAGCGTGGTCATCGGTTGCCCTCATTGTCGTAGCCGGACTATTTCGTCGGTTTCCAAAGCTGTGGAAGGGAAGCAACCTATCCGGCTGATCGACGCACGCCTGGCCTCGCAGCGCCAGGCATGGTGGATATACACGGCAGGAGTCAGTTGACCCGCTGGATAGCGGGCGGGCCGCTGACGCGCGCCGCGATCTCGGCCTGGCGACCGTCTACCTCGTGCAGGTGCCGCAGCGCCGCGCCGGTGGGGGAGCGACCCGCCCGGGCCGTTAGCCCGGGGCTTTCACGGGAGAGCGGCGTGACCGGGTGTTGATCAACTGAAAAGTGCTCCTGACCAGCAAGGATGGGTCTTGTCGAGGGACCTATCC
>NZ_SSXA01000047.1 GCF_021698975.1 Blastococcus sp. KM273128
GGCGGGGCCGCCGCCCCCGCCGGCCCCGCCGCTGGACCCTGGACCGGATCATCGCGGAGCTCAACCGGGGCGCCTGACCCCGGCGGCCCCGCCGCCACGGGCCGAGGAATCCTGGCCGGGGCTGTTCCCGTGGAGATGTCTCAGCGCTAAGATTTCTCCCCATGAGCGAGCGCCGGGTCCGCATCGGCATCGACACCGGCGGGACGTTCACCGACGTCGTCGCCGTGGACGAGGAGACCGGGCGGACGACCACCACCAAGACCCCGTCCACCCCCACCGACCCGGCCGAGGGCTTCCTCACCGGCGTCCGCAAGGTCCTCGACCTGATGGGCCTGCCCGGCGAGGCGGTGACCGCCGTCAGCCACGGGACGACGGTCGCCACCAACCAGCTGCTCGAGGGCAAGCTGGACCGGATCGGGTTCGTCACCACCGAGGGCTACGAGTCCGTGCTGGAGATCGCCCGCCAGTCGGTGCCCGACGGCTACGGGAACAGCTACTTCTGGGTCAAGCCGCCGCGGATCGTCCCGGCCGACCTGGTCCGCACCGTCCGCGGCCGGCTGGACCACACCGGCGCCGAGGTCCGCCCGTTCGACGAGGACGACGCCCGCGCCGCCGCCCGGTTCTTCCGCGACGCCGGCATCACCACCATCGGCGTCTGCTTCCTGCATGCCTACGCCGACGACGCGCACGAGCGCCGGATGCTCGAGGTGATCCGCGAGGAGCACCCCGGCGCGGTGGTCAGCATCTCCAGCGAGGTGCTCCGCGAGTACCGGGAGTACGAGCGCTCGGTCACCACGCTGGTCGACGCCGCCGTGAAGCCCAAGGTCGCCGCCTACGTCACCAACATCCGCACCCGCCTCGACGAGATCGCGCCAGGCGTGCCGTTCTACGTGATGAAGAGCAACGGCGGGGTCCTGAGCGCCGGCGAGGTCGTGCACCAGCCGATCACCACGATGCTCTCCGGCCCGGCCGCCGGCGCCCTGGGCGCGGCGCTGATCGCCGGCACCGCCGGGTTCGACCGGGTGCTCACCTGCGACGGCGGCGGCACCTCCACCGACGTCACGGTGGTCATCGACGGCGAGCCCGCGCTCACCACCGAGGGCTCGGTGGGCGACTACCCGTCCAAGATCCCGATGATCGACGTCGTCACCGTGGGCGCGGGCGGCGGCTCGATCGCCTGGCTCTCCCCCGAGGGCACGCTCAAGGTGGGCCCGAAGTCGGCCGGCGCCGACCCCGGCCCGATCTGCTACCCGAACGGCGGCGACCAGCCGACCGTCACCGACGCGCACGTCGTCCTCGGCCGGATCCCCCCGCACCTGCTCGGCGGTGAGATCCCGCTCAGCGTCGACGCCGCCCGGACGGGGCTGGAGCAGCTCGGCGGGAAGCTCGACCTCTCCCTGGAGCGCACCGCCACCGGCATCCTGGAGATCTCCGCGTGGAACCAGGCCAACGCGCTGCGCCAGGTGACCGTCGCCAAGGGGCTGGACGTCCGCGACTTCACGCTCACCACGTTCGGCGGCTCCGGGTCGCTGCTGGCCTGCCGCCTGATGGACATCCTCGGCCTGCCGCGCACGCTGGTGCCACCGAACCCGGGCAACGTCAGCGCGTTCGGCCTGCTCACCGTCGACGTCCGCAACGACTACGTGCAGACCGTCGTCAGCAAGCACGCCGACCTCGACCTGGACCGCGTGCGCGCGGTCTACGCCGACCTGGAGGGGCAGGCCGCCGACGCGCTGGACGGCGAGGGCTTCGCCCGCGACCACCAGCGCATGCAGCGCACCGCGGACCTGCGCTACGTGGGCCAGGCCTTCGAGGTGCGGGTCCCGGTCGCCGACGGCCAGCTCGACGCGGCCGCCGCCGACGAGGTCGCGCAGGCCTTCCACGCGGCGCACCGCCAGCTCTACGGCTACGACTTCGCCGACGACCCGCGCCAGGCCGTGGAGTGGGTCAACCTCCGGATCAGCGGGATCGGCCCGATCCGCCGTCCGGACATCGTGGCCCTGCCGGCGCGCGACGGCGGCATCGAGCGGGCGCAGACCGGCACCCGCCGGGTCTTCTTCGACGACTGGGCGGAGACGCCCACCTACAACCGGCCCGACCTGGCGCCCGGCGACGTGGTCAGCGGCCCGGCGATCATCGAGGAGTTCGGCTCCACCGTCCCGGTGCACCCCGGCTTCGCCGCCACCGTCGACGCCTACGGCAACCTGCTGCTCACGAAGGAGTCGGGTCAGTGACGACGTTCCCCACCGGTCCCCTGAACGCCACGAAGGTCGACGCCGACCCCGTCCTCGTCGAGATCGTCGCGGGCACGCTGGCCGCGATCGAGAAGGAGGTCGAGACCTCGATCGGCCGCACCTCGCGCTCGCCGATGATCCGCGACGCGCACGACTTCCGCGCCGGCATCCACGACCGGAACCTGCGCAAGCTCACCGGCCGCTCGTACTCGGCGCTGGTGCACCCCGTCGTCCGCGACTACCCGATCGAGCAGATGAACGTCGGGGACGTCTTCTTCCACAACGACGTCTACGCCTCCGAGGGCGGCATCGGCCACCTGCCCGACCTCTGCGTCACCGTGCCGGTCTTCGCCCACGTGGACGGCGCCGAGAAGGTGGTCGCGTTCATCCAGGCGTTCGGCCACCACGACGACATCGGCGGCGCGGTGCCCGGCTCCATGCCGAGCGCGGCGACCAGCGTGTACGAGGAGGGGCTGATGGTCCCCCCGATCAAGCTGTGGGACCGCGGCGTGCCGAACGAGAGCGCGCTGAAGATCATGACCCGCAACTCGCGGATGCCCGACTCGCTGGCCGCCGACCTCGACGCGGAGTGCTCGGCCTGCCTGGCCGGCGCCCGGCGGCTGGGCGAGCTCTTCGACCGCTACGGCGTCGAGGCCGTCGAGGCCTGCTTCGACGCGATCCTGGCGAACTCCACCGAGGTCTACCGGCGGGAGATCCTCTCCCAGATCCCCGACGGCACCTACGTCTGGGAGGACTACGCCGAGCACGACGGCGTCGAGGAGCCGAAGCTGCACCGCCAGCGGATCACGCTGACCATGGACTCCTCGAAGGAGACGCCGCTGGTCATCGACTTCACCGGCACCGGCCCGCAGGCCAAGGGCCCGATCAACCACTGCGGCGACTACGCCGACGGCAACTTCCTCAAGAAGTGGCTCGCGCCGATCCTGCGCAACCTGGCCGAGACGCCGGAGCGGATGGCGCAGCTCGACGTGAACGAGGGCGTCGTGCCGCTGATCGAGATGCGGTTCCCGGAGAAGGGCACGCTGCTCACCCCGATCTTCCCCGCGCCGACCAACGCCCGGACGTTCGTCATCCTGCGGCTGCTCGGCGTGCTGGCGGGTGTGCTGGCCAAGGCGACCGGCGGCCGGATGCCCGCCGACCAGGAGACGATCCGCTACACCGGCGTCTACGGGACGGACTTCGACGGCCAGCCCTACCTCATGCGCGAGGTGCTCGGCGGCGGCTCGGGCGGGCGGTACTACGCCGACGGGGAGGACACGATCCACGTCGTCCCCGACTCGCGGAACCTGCCGACCGAGTTCACCGAGGGCCGCTTCCCGCTGCGCGTCGAGCGGCTCGGTCTGGCGATGGACTCCGGCGGCCCCGGGCGCTACCGCGGCGGCTGCGGCTACGAGAAGCACATCCGGGTGCTGCGCGACGCGCACTTCATGTCGATCGCCGACCGCTCGATCCTGGCCTGCTGGGGCGTCAAGGGCGGCAAGGCGGGGCGGCCTTTCCAGATCACCGTCGACCCGGGCGGCCCGGACGAGCACGAGGTCGACGCGCTGGCCGACGCCGAGCCGCTGAAGGCCGGCACCGTCGTGCGCATCCGGACGACCGGCGGCGGCGGCTGGGGCGACCCGCTGGACCGGCCGGTCGACGAGGTGCTGCGCGACATCGCCTGGCGCAAGGTGTCGGTGCAGGGCGCCCGGGAGGACTACGGCGTCGTCGTGCTCGAGGACGGGACGGCGGACGAGGCCGCCACCGAGGAGCTGCGCGCCTCCCTGCGGGCCGCCCGCACCGGGGACGAGCCGTTCTTCGACCGCGGCCCCGGCTACGCCACCCTCTCCGGCGGCGCGGCGTTCAACGAGTTCGACGTCCTGCAGGGGTAGCCGCGACTAGGTCACGGGGTCGGTGGTCCCGGCGTCCGGCTTGGCCTGGTCGCCGGTCTGCCCCTCGTCCCCGCCGGGCGCGGCCTCGGCCTGCTCGACCCCCTCGGGCGTGTACGGGGTCTCCTCCAGCACGTTCTCCCGGGCCTGGTCGCGATCGGTGCCTGGTACCTCGGTCATCTCGATCTCCTCTCCGTGGGCCACGGCCCTACCCGGCCCGGGCGGCGGCGACCCCGGCTACGCCAGCGGCGAACGGGCCCGGTCCCGCAGCGCCGCGGCGGTCTCCTCGTCGGCGGGCAGGAACGCCTCGATGCTCAGCTCCGCGGCGGTCACGTCGACGGCGGTGCCGAAGGTGGTCACGGTGCTGAGGAACGACAGGACGGCGTCGCCCGCCCGGACCCGCAGCGGGACCGCGATCCCGTCCGGCGGCGCGGCGGCCGTCCCCCCGGGCAGCGCGGCCAGCTCGCGGTGCAGCGCGCCCAGCGACGGGTCGCCGGTCACGTGCGCCTCCCGGGCCAGCCGGTGCAGCACGTGGCGCCGCCACTGCGGCAGGTCGAGGATGCGCGGGGCGAGCCCGTCCGGGTGCAGGCTCAGCCGGAGCACGTTGACCGGCGGGTCGAGCAGCGCGGGTGCCACCCCCTCGGTGAGCAGCGCCACCGCGCCGTTGGCGGCCACCAGGTGCCACCCGCGGTCGACCACCAGGGCCGGGTAGGGCTCGTAGGCGGTGAGCAGAAGGTCCAGCGCCGCGCGGACGGTCGCCATGTCCGGCTCGTCCAGCCGCCGCCGGCCGAACTCGGGCGCGAAGCCGGCGGCGACCAGCAGCTCGTTGCGCTCGCGCAACGGCACCTCGAGGTGCTCGGCGAGCAGCAGGACCACCTCCCGGCTGGGGCGGGAGCGGCCGGTCTCGACGAAGCTCAGGTGCCGGGCCGAGATACCGGCCGCCAGGGCCAGCGCCAGCTGGCTGAGCCGGCGCCGCTGGCGCCAGCGGCGGAGCAGCTCCCCCACCCTCGGCGCGGTCTGCAGCGCGGTCACGGCGCGGACGCTAGCGCCGCCGGGCGGGGGCTGTCGCCTACCTCCGAGGTAATCGACGCGCTCCCCCGGCGGCGGGACCGTGCTGCCATGACCACCACCACCGCCACCCGCCCCGCCGACCTCCTCCGGACCGCCCTGCGCCTCGACGCCGTCGTCACCGGGGCGAACGGCGCCGCCTAACCTCCTGGCCGCCCCCGCGCTCGCCGACCTGCTCGGCGTCCCCGAGGGCACGCTGCGTGGGGTCGGCGCCTTCCTGCTCGTCTTCGCCGCCGCGGTCGCCGCCATCGCCGCCCGCCGCCCCGTCCCGCGCCCCGCGGCGGGCGCCGTCGTGGCCGCCAACGCGCTGTGGACGGCGGCCAGCGTCGTCGTCGTCGCGACCGGCGGCTTCGAGCTGACCGGCGCCGGCACCGCGTGGGTGCTGCTGCAGGCCGCCGTCGTGGCGGGCTTCGCCGGCCTCCAGGTCGCGGGCCTGCGCCGGCGCTGACGAACGAGGTGGTCGGCGCCGGGTGACGCCGGTGCCGGTCACCCGTTCCGGCGCCACCACCGGCGGCGCGGGCGGGGCGCCGGCGGCAGGGCCGGCTCCGGCGGGGGGCGGTCGCGCCGCCACCCCTCGACCAGCGCCTCGACGTCGGCCAGCCCCGGCACCGGTGACCACCGGCTGGGCTGCGGGGTGCGCCAGAAGGCCTCGACGCGGGCGTTGTAGTCCTCCGCCAGCGCCCGGACGGCCTCCTCGCTGCCCAGCCGGGCCGCCCGCTCGGGCAGCACGTCCCGCTCCCGGCGCAGCGCGAGGCCCGGCGGCAGCATCTCCGCGGTCTCGATGCCCTCGCGCCGGGCCTTGGCCACGACCCAGTCGTAGGCGGACGTGTCGCGCTCCAGGCCCGGGATCGGCTTGCCGGCGCCGTCCAGACCGTCGAAGTCGCCCCGCTCCCGGGCGCGGGCGATCTGGGTGTCCACCCAGGTCTCGAACGAGACCCCCGGCGGCTTGCGCTGCGTCATCGCCGTCCATGGTCCACGCCTCTGGCACGCTCGTCACCGTGCGGACGACGAGCAGCCGGGAGGTGTACCGCAACCCGTGGATCCGGGTGCGGGAGGACACGGTCGAGCGGGCCGACGGGTCCAGCGGCGTCTACGGCGTGGTGGAGAAGCCCCACTTCGCCCTGGTGCTGCCCGCCGAGCGGGACGGCTTCTGGCTGGTGCAGCAGCACCGCCACCCGCTGGGCCGCCGCGCCTGGGAGTTCCCGCAGGGGACCTGGGGGAACGGCGCGGCGGGTTCCGCCGAGGAGCTCGCCCGCGCCGAGCTCGCCGAGGAGACCGGGCTGCGCGCCGGCACCCTGACCCACCTCGGCCACCTCGACCTGGCACCCGGGCTCGCCACCCAGGAGTTCGACGTCTGGCTGGCGACGGACCTCGAGCCCGGCCCGCCCGCGCGCGAGGTCACCGAGGCCGACATGGTGTCCGCGTTCGTCCCCGAGCACGAGCTCCGGGCGATGATCCGCGACGGCCGCTTCACCGACGGCCCCTCGCTGGCGGCCTACGCGCTGCTGCTGCTCGGCTGACGCCCCGCCGCGCGCCCGCGCGGCGACGGAGGGTGGTGACCGGCCCCCGATCGGGTGTGGCCGCCCGCTGCCGGGGTGCGCGGCGCCCGCGCTGCCAGCAGGCTGTCCCGGTGCCGCTGTCCGCCCCTGGCCTGCCCGCGCTGCCGCCCGAGCTCTCCGGGCCGGTCGCCGTGGAGCTCGCCAAGCCGGTCCGCGAGATCCCGTCGCCCGCCGCGCTGAGCGGGGGGTGCCGCTACGAGCCCAAGTGGGACGGCTACCGGCTGGTCGTCGTCCGCGACCGCGGGGCCACCCGGCTGTGGTCCAAGCAGGGCCGCGACCTCACCGACCGCTTCCCCGACGTCGCCGCCGCCGCGCTCGCCCAGGTGCCCGCCGGCACCGTCCTCGACGGCGAGGTCGTCATCTGGCACGGCGACCGGCTGGACTTCGGCCTGCTGCAGCAGCGCATGGTGGCCTCCGCCGGGCGGATCGCGGCGCAGGTCGCCGCCGCCCCCGCCTCCTACGTGGCCTTCGACCTGCTGGCCGCCGGCGGCGAGGACCTCCGCAGCCGGACGTTCACCCGGCGGCGCGCCGCGCTCGAGCAGCTGGCGGCCCGCTGGGCGCCCCCGATGCAGCTCTCCCCGGTCACCGCCGACCCCGCCGAGGCGCGGCAGTGGTTCGACGACTTCCGCCCGGCCGGTGTGGAGGGGCTGGTCGTGAAGGGCGCGGCCAGCCGCTACGCCCCCGGCCGCCGGGAGTGCTGAAGGTCAAGAGCTGGGAGACGACCGAGGTGCTGGCCGGCGGCGTCATCGGCGACCTCGGCCGGCCGGGCCAGCTGGTCGCCGGGCGGTACCGCGACGGCGAGCTCGTCGTCGTCGGCCGCAGCAGCCCGCTCTCCCCCGCCCAGTCGGCCGAGCTCGCCGCCGTGCTCCACCCCGCGGCCGCGGACCACCCCTGGCCCGAGCGCATCGGCACCGGCCGGTTCGGCGGCGGCCGCCTCGCCGTCCCGCTCACCCGCGTCGCGCCGACCGCCGTCGTCGAGGTCAGCGCCGACGCCGCCCTGCAGGCCGGCGTGTTCCGCCACCCCCTGCGCTTCGTCCGGGTGCGCCCCGACCTGCGCCCCGAGGACGTGCCGGAGATCTGAGCGCCTCTCCCCCGTGCGGGTGAACCGGGGTCACCCGGCCGCGGGCGGCGGCCGATGGGATCGGCGTGACCCCGTCCCCGACCAGCGCCCCGGCCGCCCGCGCCGCCTGGCTGCACACGGCGCTGGTCGTGCTGGGCATCGCCCTGGTCGTCGCCATCGTCCCGGATGGCCCGTGGCGTCCGGCCGCCGAGATCGTCCTCTACGCCCTGGGGCTCGCCGGCGTGCTGACCGCGTTGCGACGGCACCGGACGCCGCTCGTCGTCGCCTGGTCGGGCCTCGCGGCCGCCCTCGCCCTCTTCGCGCTCAGCTGCGTCGCGGACGTCGCCGCGCTGGCCGGCCTGGCCCCTGGCATCAGCACGCCGCTGGAGACCGCCCTCGACGTGGCCGCCTACGCGGCACTCGTCGTCGGGGCCCTGGGCGTGGTCCGCGCCGGCCGGCGGCGCCGCGACTGGGCGTCCTGGACCGACACCCTGACCCTCCTGCTGGCGGCCGGGCTCATCCTCCTGGCCGTGCAGGGCGACCGGCACGCGCACGGGAGCGACTTCGTCGAGGTCAACGTCGGCACGCCTCTGCTCACCGCCGTCCTGCTGATCGTCTGCCTACCGCTGGCGCTCACGCGGGGCCGGACGGTCACCACGGCGGCCCTGTTCACCGCCGCGGCGCTCGCCGTGACGGCGTACGGCGGCGCCATGCTCACCGGCACCACGCTGCGAGCGTCCGCGGTGCTGGACCCGATCTCCCTCCTCCCGATCGCCGCGCTCTGCCTGGCCGGACGCCACCCCTCGGTCGCCGCTCTCGGCCCCGCCGCCACCACCGAGCGGGACGCCACCTTCGGTCGGGTCGTCGCCGTGGGCGCCGTCCTCCTCGTCAACCCCGCCGTGCTGGTCCTGTGGACCGTGGACCACGGCGGCATCGGCTACGTCCTGGGCGCGGGCAGCACGCTCCTGACCGGCCTGGCCCTGTGGCGGCTGCTCGCCCTCAGCCGGGAGCGCGAGCGCACCCGGGCGGCGCTGGCCGCGAGCGAGGAACGACTCCGGGTCCTGCTGGAGAACGCGGCCGACGTCATCGCCATCGTCGACGCCGAGGGATCGGTCGCCTACATGAGCCCGGCGGTCCAGTCGCTGCTCGGCCGCCCCCCGGCCGACTACGTCGGGCGCGACGCCATCTCGCTGGCCGATCCCCGCGACCAGCCGCGCCTGCGGGCCGCCGTCGCCGCGGCCGGCCGCTCGGCAGGCGGCGGCTCGGGCGTCGTGGACACCGACATCCGCGTCGAGCACAGCGCCGGCGGCACCCGGTGGGTGGAGATGCGGATCAGCGGCCGGGTGGACGCCGTCGGCATCGAGGGCTGGGTCGTGAACTTCCGGGAGGTCACCGACCGGAAGCTGTTCGAGGAGGAGCTGCGGCGGCAGGCGCGCACCGACCCCCTGACCGGCCTGCTCAACCGGACCGCCTTCAACGAGCGGCTCGACGAAGCCGCCGCCGGCGCCGGACCGGGCAGCTGCCCGGCGGTGCTCTTCGTCGACGTCGACGACTTCAAGGACGTGAACGACACCCTGGGCCACGCGGCCGGGGACGAGTTGCTGCTGGCAGTCGCCGGGCGGCTCTCCGCCGACGTGCGGGGGGACGACGTGGTCGCCCGGCTCGGCGGTGACGAGTTCGCGCTGCTGCTGGCCGACGCCGACGCCGTGCGGCTGCGCGAGGTCGCCGAGCGGCTGCTGGCCGCGCTGCGTGCGCCCGTGCGCGTGGGCACCCGCACCACCACCGTGACCGCCAGCATCGGCGGCGCGCTCGGGACGGCCGGCTGCACCGCCGAGGAGCTGCTGCACCGCGCCGACACGGCCATGTACGCCGCGAAGCGGACCGGGAAGGATTCGTGCGCCCTGCTGGGGGCGGCGGAGGACGCGCTCCCCTGACGGCGTCGCGGCTCAGGGCTGCTGCGGCACCCGGCCCAGGCCGACGAGCAGGCGGCGCAGCAGCGCGGCCAGCTGCTCCCGATCCCCCGACGGCAGCGCCTCGAGCAGCTGCCGCTCGGTCTCCAGGTGGTCGGGCAGCGCCGCGTCCAGCGCCGCCCGGCCCGCGTCGGTGAGGGTGACGACGACGGCCCGCCCGTCGGCGTCGCTGCGCTCGCGGGTGATCAGGCCCCGCTCCTCCAGCCGGTCGAGCCGCTGGGTGATCGCGCCCGAGGTGACCAGGGCCGTGCGCATGAGGGCGGTGGGCGTGAGCTGGTAGGGCGCACCGGCCCGCCGGAGGGCCGCCAGGACGTCGAAGGACGGCGCGTCGAGCCCGTGCCGTGCGAAGGTGGCCCGCTGGGCGAGGTGGACCTCGCGCTGGAGCTGGGTGATGCGGCCGATGATCCCCATCGGGGAGCAGTCGAGATCGGGACGCTCCCGGGCCCACTGCTCGAGGATCAGGTCGACGGCGTCCTCCACGTCGCTCACCGTAACGGCCCCGGCGGCACGGCCGGACCTGCGCGCATCAGCGCAGCCGCGAGCTCAGCCGGACGGTGAACCCGGCCGGCCCGGGCAGCAGGTCCACGTGGTCCCAGAGCTTGCGGGTCAGCCACAGGCCCATGCCACCCCGGGCGAGGTCGACCCCGTGGGCGGGGCGGTAGCCGGGGAAGGCGATGTCGGCGCCGGCGCCCCGGTCGGTGATCGCGCAGACCACGCGCTCGCCGTCGGCCCACACGCGGGCCGAGACCGGGCGGGCCCCGTGCCGGAAGGCGTTGCTGGCGATCTCGCTGGCGGCGAGGTGCAGGTCGGCGGCCTGGTCGGGGTCGGGCACGCGGAGCTGGATCACCGCGCGGAGCAGCCCGCGCAGCTCGGCCAGCGACGGTGCGTCGGCCACCTCCAGCACGGGAGCCGACTCCTCGATCGGCTCCCGGGGCTGCGGCAGCCGGCGCACCCAGGCGGTGGGGTCCTCGAAGGTGCCGCTCGGCAGCACCTCGCCGCCGGTGAGCACCCAGGGGTGCGTGGCGGCCGCGCCGGCGATCACCTCGGCGGGGAGCTCGCGGCGGTCGAACAGGCACAGGCCCGACACCGGCCGGACGGCCATCAGCAGGTTGACGGCGGCCTCGTAGCGCAGCGCGTCGCGCCGGTCGAGCGCGTCGGCCCCGAAGCGGACCTGGCCGGCGACCCGCAGCCGGCCCGAGCCGGTGCCCCGGGCCCGTCGCACCAGGTCCTGGCAGGCGGCGACGGCGTCGGGCACCGTCGCGTCGAGCAGGCACAGGCGGGTGTCGGTCTCGACCGCCCCGGCGCGCTCGCCCAGCGCCCCGGTGAGCAGCGCCGCCGTCTCCGGGGGGCAGGAGAGGACGACCAGGTCGCCGGCCCGCAGCCCCTCGTCGAGCCAGGGCAGCGAGGCGGCCAGCAGCTCGTCGTCCGAACCGACGGGCGCGGCGACGTGCGGCACCTCGGTGAAGGCGACGGGGGCCCGGCCGCCGGGGGACCCGGGCACGCCCGTGGCCGCGCCCTCGCCGGTTCCCCGCTCCATCCGGTCTCCTGCACTCCCGGACCGAGACTCCCCGGCCGACTGGTTGAGCATTCTGCGACATCGTCGGTCACGCGCCGCACGAGGGGCGCGGCGAAATGCCCGCGGTCACCCCTCGGAGCGACGGGCACGGCTCCGGTACGGCCGGTGGCGGCCCCCTCGCCTCAGCGGCGGACCGAGACCGTCACCGTGAACTTCGGGTCGCGGTCGGCCACGCGCGTCGGGCCGACCACCCGGTTGAGCGCCGGGCGGTAGCGCAGCGCCGAGTTGTAGACCGTCCACAGCTCCCCGCCGGGGCGCAGCACCCGGGCCGCCGCCACGAAGAGCCGGTCGGCTGCCGTCGTCACCACCGCCGCGCCCACGTGGAAGGGCGGGTTGCAGACGACGAGGTCGACCGAGCGGTCGGGCACCGTCGCAGCGGCGTCGTCCCGCCGCACCTCGACGCGGTCGGCGACGCCGTTGGCGGCCGCCGTCGCGGCGGTCGAGGCGACGGCGGCGGCGGACTGGTCCACGGCGAGGACGCGCAGCCCCGGCCGGTCGCGGGCCAGCAGCGCGGCGAGGACGCCGGTGCCGCAACCGAGGTCCACGGCGGTCCGCGCGCCCGGCGCCATGTCCGGGAGCGCCCGCAGCAGCGCCCGGGTGCCGATGTCGACCTTCGTCCCGGCGAACGCGGCGCCGTGGGCGCAGACGGTGAGGCCGAGGTCGGGGTGCTCCTGCCGCCGGGGGAACGACGAGGGGCGCGGCCGGGGCCCGCGGGCCACCAGCACCCGGGACTTCTGCCGCGCCAGGCTCGCCTGCACCTCGGTGAACGAGTCGCCGAGGACGTCGTTCATCGCGTGCGTCATGTGCTTGACCCGGCCGCCCACGAGGACGGTCACGTCCGGGGCCGCCGACGCCGCGACCACCTCGGCGATCTCGCGCAGCGCGTCCAGCCCCTTGGGGGCCTTGACCAGCACCAGCCGCGCCCCGGCCACGAGCTCGGGGCCCAGCGGCAGCGACCGGGCGGCGTCGGCCAGGCCCACCCGCTCGGCGTTGGCGGCCAGCGCCCGCTCCCCCACCAGCAGGTCCTGGCCCACCCGCACGCCGGTGAGCCCGTGGCGGGCGGCGAGCCCGAGCGCGAGCGCCCCGTAGGAGTCGTCGACGACGGCGACCTCGCCCGGCCCGCAGCCGGGCACGAGCTCGGCCGCGAGGTCGAGCAGTAGCCAATCGGTCGCGTCAACGGCGACGAGGTCCGGGGCCTCGACGTCCGGGGTGCGCCGGAGCGCGCCCAGGACCTCGTCGGGGGTGAGCACCACGCCGCCGTCAGCCGCGCGGTGTCGCGGCGACCAGGTCGGCGACGACGCGGGCGAGCTCCGGGCCGACGTCCTCCTGGAGGAAGTGCCCGCCGCCGGCCAGCGTGGTGTGCGGCATCCCCTGGGCGCCGGGCACGAGCTTCCGGAACACCCGGTCGCCCCCGCCGGTGATCGGGTCGGAGTCGGAGAAGGCGGTGAGTAAGGGCTTCTCCCAGCGCGTCAGCACCTCCCAGGCCGCCCGGTTGGCCGCGGCCGCCGGGTCGTCGGGCGACGTCGGCACCAGGGCCGGGAACTGCCGGGCGCCGGCGGTGTACCGGTCGTCGGGGAAGGGCGCGTCGTAGGCGGCCACCACCTCGGGGGCGAGCCCACCGGCGGTGCCGTTGCCGACGATGCGGCCGATGTGGAACTCGGGGCTCTCCTGGGAGAACCGCTGCCAGGACAGGAACGCCTCGCTCATCTTCTGGTCGCCGGTGGGCAGGCCGGTGTTGGCGACGACGACCCGGGCGAACCGGTCGGGGTTCTCCGCGACCAGCCGCAGCCCGATGAGCCCGCCCCAGTCCTGGCAGACGAGGGTGAGGTCCCGCAGGCCGATCTCGTCCAGCAGCGCCTGCCGCATCCACCCGACGTGGCGGGCGTAGGTGTAGTCGTCGCGGGAGACCGGCTTGTCCGAGCGGCCGAAGCCGACCAGGTCGGGCGCCACGACGCGCAGCCCGGCGTCGACCAGCACCGGGATCATCCGGCGGTAGAGGAAGGACCAGGACGGCTCGCCGTGGAGCAGCAGCACCGTCTCGCCGTCGGCCGGGCCCTCGTCGACGTAGGCGATCCGCAGCCGGCCGCCCTCGCCGTCGTCGACCTCGACGTAGCGCGGCTCGTACGGGAAATCGGGCAGGTCGGCGAATCGCTCGTCAGGGGTGCGGAGGGTCTTCACGGGTCCGGCCTCCAGTCATGGGCGTAGGAAGCAATCCATGCGGTCTCGGGGTCTGACCGTATGCACAGACCCCGTGCCCACGCGGGGCGGGGCGGGCGCGAGGGGGCTTGCCGCACCACGGTGCCCGGCGCTACCGTTCTTTCATAAGTTGCTGCTTATGCATTGGAGGAGGAACCATGACCACCATCGACCCGGTCTCCACGGCCGGCCTGGTCACCCGTGAGGTCCGCACCGGCTCCCGGGACGGCGCGCCCACGCGCATCGCCGTCGCCCGGCGCACCTACCGCGCCGACCGCGCGCAGGTCTGGGGCGCGCTCACCGACGCCGAGCGGCTGCCCCGCTGGTTCCTCCCGGTGAGCGGCGACCTGCGCGCCGGCGGCCGCTACCAGCTGGAGGGCAACGCCGGCGGCGTGGTCGAGCGCTGCGACGAGCCCGAGTCGTTCGCCGTCACGTGGGAGTTCGGCGGGATGGTGTCCTGGCTGCAGGTGCACCTGTCGCCGTCGGACGGCGGCACCGCCCTCGAACTGGTGCACGAGGCGCCCGTGGACCCCGACTTCTGGGCGCAGTTCGGGCCGGGCGCGGTGGGTGTGGGCTGGGACCTGGCGCTCATGGGCCTCGGGCTGCACCTGGACAGCGGCACCCCGGTCGACCCGGAGGTGGCGGCGGCGTTCACCCTCACGCCCGAGGGCGTCGAGTTCGTCCGCCGGGCGGCCGCCGGGTGGGGCGAGGCCGCGGCCGCCGACGGCGACGACCCCGCCGCCGCGCGGGAGGCGGCCGACCGGACGGTGGCGTTCTACACGACCCCGCCGGCCGAGGACGCTCCCTGAGCCGGGTGGACGGGCCGTTCGAGGCGCTGGGGGACCGCACCCGCCGCCAGCTCCTGGAGCTGCTCTCCACGGGTGAGCAGCCGGCGGGTGCCCTCGTGCGGGGGCTGCAGGCCTCGGCGCCGATCTCGCAGCCCGCGGTGTCCCAGCACCTGCGGGTCCTGCGGGAGGCGGGGCTGGTCACGGTGCGCGCCGAGGGCACCCGCCGGCTGTACGCGCTGGACCCCTCGGGGCTCGCCGCCGCGCAGGCCTGGCTCGTCGCCCTGGCCGACCCGCTGGCACCCTTCGCCCAGCCCCTCGACGCGCTGGCGACCGAGGTCGCGCGCGGGGAGCGGGCCCGCCGCACCGCCCCGGGCGCCGCGGAGCGCGACGGCCGCTCGGCCTGACCGCTTCGCCACCCGGCAGGATGGCGGCATGCCGATCACGACCCGCGAATGGCAGCTGGCGGCCCGCCCGCACGGCGAGCCGACCCCCGACGACTTCCGGCTCGTGGAGCTCGAGCGCCCGGACCCGACCGAGGGGCAGGTCGTCGTCCGCATGCTGGTCATGTCGGTCGACCCCTACATGCGCGGCCGGATGAACCCGGGGAAGTCGTACGCGGCCCGCTGGGAGATCGGCGAGACGATGAAGGGCGGGGCGGTCGGCCGGGTGGTCGCCTCCCGCTCCCCCGACGTCCCCGAGGGCGCCCTCGTGCTCGCCGACGCCGCGTGGCGCGACGTCGCCGTCCTGGATGCCGCGCACGTCCGGGTGCTGCCGGAGCTCCCGGGCATTCCGCCCAGCTACCACCTCGGCGTGCTCGGCATGCCCGGGCTCACCGCCTGGGCCGGGCTGTTCCGGCTCGCGGAGTTCCGGGAGGGCGACACCGTGTTCGTCTCGGGCGCCGCCGGTGCGGTGGGCAGCCTGGTCGGCCAGTTCGCGAAGCTGAACGGGGCCGCCGCCGTCGTCGGCAGCGCCGGGACGCCGGAGAAGGTGCGCTGGCTGACCGAGGAGGTCGGGTTCACCCGGGCGTTCGACTACCACGACGGCCCGGTGGCCGACCTGCTCGCCGAGGCCGCGCCCGGGGGCATCGACGTCTTCTTCGACAACGTCGGCGGGGAGCACCTCGAGGCCGCCATCGGCGCCTTCAAGGAGTTCGGCCGCGGCGCGCTGTGCGGCGCGATCTCCGGCTACAACGCCACCGAGCCGGCGCCGGGGCCGCGCAACATGTTCATGATGGTGACCAAGAAGCTGAGCCTGCGCGGGTTCATCGTCGGCGACCACGCCGACCTGCGGGACGAGTTCACGAGGGAGGTCACCCGCATGGTCACCTCCGGGGACCTCGTCGTCCGGGAGACCGTGCGCGAGGGCCTGGACAACGCCGTCGACACCTTCCTGGACCTCCTGCGCGGCGGGAACACCGGGAAGATGGTGGTGAAGCTCGCCGGGTGAGGCCGGTTCCCGGCCGGCGGGACGGGGCAGAGTCCGGGGCATGTGGCTCTTCCTCACCCGCCGGCTGCGCATGTGGCTGATCCTGACCGTGGTCGTCCCGCTGGCGACCGGCGTCCTGCGCAGGCTGGGCCGGACGCTCGAGCGGCGCCGCGGGCCCTCGACCGTCAGCAACGCCCTGTTGAAGGCCGGCGACCTCGGCGACCGGGCCCGCACGACCCTCCGCGGCGGCCGCCGGTCCCGCCGGGCGTGACCGCGCCGCTCCTGGAGACCCGCGCGGCCACCGGCGCGCCCCGGGCGGTGGCGCTGTTCTGCCACGGGGGGACGGTGGCCAGCGTCGAGCCGCCCAGCGAGCGGGCGCTCTCGCTGGTCCGCATGCGGGCGATCGAGCAGTTCGTCTCGGGGGCCGGCGCCGCGCAGGGGCTCACCACCTGCCTGCTGCGGTACCGGGTCGCCGGCTGGAACGGGGCCGCGGCCGACGCCTACGCCGACGTCCGGTGGGCGCTGGACCGCGTCCGGGACGAGCACGGCGACGTGCCCGTCGTCCTGGTCGGGCACTCGATGGGCGGGCGGGCCGTGCTGCGCGCGGGCGGGCACGACGGCGTCGCGGCGGTCTGCGCGCTCGCGCCGTGGACACCCCCCGGCGAGCCCGTCGGCCACCTGCGCGACCGCACCGTCGCGATCCTGCACGGCCGGGGCGACCGCTGGGTGCCCGCGCAGCTCTCGGCCGACTTCGCGGTCCGGGCGCAGCGCGCGGGCGCCCGGGTCGCCCGGTTCACCATCGCCGGCGGCCACAGCATGCTGCGCTCGGCGCACCGCTGGCACGCCTTCACCCGCGACGTCGTCCTCGCCGGGGCGGGGCTGGCCCCGCTGCGGCCCGACCTGGCCGGCGCGCTGGCCCGGCCCGCGCCCGAAGGCCTCGCCGTTCCGCTCTGAGGACGGCAGATCCGCTGCGGTGATCGGCAGCGGCGGGCCTCGTCGCCGGCGCGGGGCGCACCTA
Source organism: Blastococcus sp. KM273128 (assembly GCF_021698975.1). Classification (GTDB taxonomy): domain Bacteria; phylum Actinomycetota; class Actinomycetes; order Mycobacteriales; family Geodermatophilaceae; genus Blastococcus. The sequence goes on from NZ_SSXA01000047.1 coordinate 16,784, forward strand.
GCGTCGGCCCGGTGATGGACTGGAGCACCGACCCGGCCGCCGCCGCGGCCCACTTCGCCCGCCGGCTGGCCGTGGAGACCGACGTCAGCGACGTCCACGCCGCCCTGGAGTCCGGGAGCCCCGGGCTCGTGCTGCTCGACAGCCGCAGCCGCGAGGCGTGGCAGCAGGGGCACGTGCCCGGCGCCGTGCACCTGCCGGGCGGCGAGCTCCCCGACCGGGCGGCCGCGGAGCTCGACCCGGCGGTCCCGGTGGTCACCTACTGCTGGGGGCCCGGGTGCAACGGCGCGACCCGCGCGGCGCTGCGGCTGGCGCTGCTCGGCTACCGGGTGCGCGAGATGATCGGCGGGTTCGAGTACTGGGCCCGGGAGGGCCTGCCCGTGGTGCGCCCGGACGGCGTGCACCGCGCCCCCGCAGACCCGCTCACCGCGCCGAGGGTCAGCTGCGGGTGCTGACCACCGGCACGGGGTCGTCGGCGAGGCGGGACCACAGCTCCTCGTCGTGCTTCACGCCGTCGCCGTAGCGGAAGGAACGCCGCAGCCGCCCCTCGCGGGTGAAGCCGGCCTTCTCGGCGACCCGGCCGGACGCCGGGTTCTCGACGGCGTGGCACAGCTCGACCCGGTCGACGGGGAGGGCGCCGAAGGCCCAGCGGCAGGCGGCGTCGACGGCGGCGGCCGCCAGGCCCCGCCCACGCGCGGCCGGAACCGTCCAGTAGCCGACCTGCGCGTTCCCGTGCAGCCGGTCGATGGAGTGCAGGGAGACCGAGGCGAGCAGCTGGTCCGGGGCCGGGTCGACCAGCGCCCAGGAGGCGTGGTCCCCCGACGTCCAGTCCATCCGGCGGCCGAGCAGCACCAGGGCGTCGGTGCGGGAGGCCACGCCCCCGCCGTTCCACCGCCGCAGCTCGGGGTCCTGGAACGCCGACCAGAGGGCGCCGATGTCGGTCTCCCGCCACGGGCGCAGCAGGAGGCCGCCCACCGGGAGGTCGACGGGCTGCAGCGGCTCGGTCACGCCCCCGATCGTGCCCCGGCGGTCAGCCGTCGGCGGAACCCGGGGCGCTCATGGGCTTCTGGCTCTTGCCGGCGAGGGAGTCGGGCACGAGCGCGGCGAGGCGGCCCATCAGCTTGCTGCTCACCGACCCGGCTAACACCGAGGCCTCGCCCTTCATCAGCCCCTCGAACCCCTGCCGGGCGACCAGCGCCGGGTCGTCCTTGCTGTCGCTCGCGCCCAGCTTGGTGTCGGTGAGGTCGCCGCGGTCGAAGAACTCCGTGTCGGTGGGGCCGGGCAGCAAGGCGGTGACGGTCACGCCGGTGCCGTCCAGCTCCTCGCGGAGGCCCAGGGCCAGGAACTGCACGAACGCCTTCGTGGCGGCGTAGACGGCCTGGAAGGGCCCCGGCGCCTGCGAGGCCACCGACGAGGTGAACAGGATCCGCCCCTCGCCGCGGGTGACCATGTCCTGGGCGACGCGCTTGGCCAGGTGCATCGTGGAGATGCAGTTCAGCTCGACCATGGCGATCTCCCGGTCGACGTCGGTCTCGACGAAGCGACCACCGAGGCCCACGCCGGCGTTGAGCGCCGCCGCGTCGAGCGGCCGGCCGGAGCCGCGCACGGCCGCGACGACCTTCTCCACCTCCTCGCGCCGGGTGAGGTCGGCCCGGACCGGCGAGACGGCGGCACCGCGCTGGCGCAGCTCGAGCGTCGCCGCGTCGAGCTCGGCGTCCTCGGCGACGACGACGAGGTCGAACCCGTGCTCGGCGAACTGCTTCGCCAGCTCCAGCCCGATGCCGCTGGAGGCACCGGTGACGAAGGCGAGGGGGCGGGGCGTTGCGTCGGTCACGGGACCTCCAGGGTGGGACGGCGGACGGCTCCCTCCGTGCCCAGGAGGGCACCGGTGCACTCCTGGTGCGCGTGTCGGCGGCCGGCCGGGGTAGCCCGCCGCCGTGGAGGTGCGCGTGCGGCCCGCCCCGGACCTGCGCCGGCTGCTGGCGCCGCGCTACCGCGGCGCCGGCGAGCGGCCGCTGCCCTTCGACCCCGACGCGACCGTGGGCCACCTCGTGCAGGCCGCCGGGATCCCGTTCACCGAGGTCGGGGAGGTCCGCGTGGACGGCGCCCCGGTGCCGGTCACGGCCCGCGTCCGCCCCGGCGCGGTGCTCGAGGTGGTGCCGGCGCCGCGGCCGGTCGCCGTCCCGCCGGGCGGGTTCCTGCTCGACGTCGGCCTGGGCGCCCTCGCCCGCGGCTGCGGCTGCTCGGTGCGGACGCCGCCTGGTCCAACGATGCCGACGACCCGGCGCTGGTCGCCCGGGCGGCCGCGGAGGACCGGGTGCTGCTGACGCAGGACCGCGGCCTGCTCATGCGCCGGGCGTTGCCGCACGGCGCGCTGGTGCGGGGCGACCGGCCCGGGGAGCAACTGGCGGACGTGCTGGACCGGTTCACCGTGCCGCTGGCACCGCTCACCCGCTGCACCGCCTGCGGCGCCGCCCTCCACCCGGTGCCGAAGGCGGAGGTCGCCGGCCTGCTGGAGCCGGGCACCCGCCGCACCGTCCAGGACTTCTCCCGGTGCGCCGGCTGCGGGCGGGTGTACTGGCGCGGCGCCCACGCCGCGCGCATCGACGCGCTCGTCGAGCGCGCCCGGCGGGCCGGCCGGGGCAGGCAAGGCTGACCTTGGCCCCCGGGGGCCACGGGTCGGCCCCGGTGTGACACCCGGGCCGGGCAGACCAGGAGCGACCGCCCACCCGGACCCCTGCGAGGCCGCCGTGTACCTGTCGAAGACCGAGGCCGCCGTCCTGCCGACGACGCTCCGCGCCCCCGCGCAGCGCCCGGCCGAGCCCGCGCCGGGCCGCCGCCGGCTCTGGTCGATGCTCGGCCCGGCCTTCGTCGCCGCCGTCGCCTACGTCGACCCCGGCAACTTCGCGACCAACTTCTCCGGCGGTGCCGCGTTCGGCTACACCCTGCTGTGGGTCATCGTCGCGGCCAACCTCATGGCGATGCTCATCCAGTCGCTGACGGCCAAGCTCGGCCTCGCCACCGGCCGCGACCTGGCCACCCTCTGCCGCGAGAACCTGCCCCGGCCGGTCACCCGGGGGCTGTGGCTGCAGGCCGAGGCGGTCGCGATCGCCACCGACCTCGCAGAGATCGTCGGCGGCGCGGTCGCGCTGTACCTGCTGTTCGGGGTCCCGCTGCCGATCGGCGGCGTCATCACCGCCGTCGTCGCGTTCGTCCTGCTGGCCGCGCAGTCCCGCGGGTACCGGCCGTTCGAGCGGGTCATCGCCGGCCTGCTGCTGGTCATCGGCATCGGGTTCGGCTACACGCTGCTCGGCTCGGGCGTCGACCCGGGCGGGCTCGCCGGCGGCATGGTGCCCTCGTTCGACGGCGCCGAGAGCCTCGTGCTGGCCACCGGCATCCTGGGCGCCACGGTGATGCCGCACGTCATCTACGTGCACTCGGCGCTCACCCCGGGCCGCTACGGCGACGCGTTCACCGCCGGCCGCACCCGGGAGGGCCGGGGCCGGCTGCTGCGGGCGCAGCGCATCGACATCGTCCTGGCCATGGGGCTGGCCGGGCTGGTCAACGCCGCGATGCTGGTCATCGCCGCGCAGCTGTTCACCAGCGACAGCGGCGTCGACAGCCTCGAGGGGGTGCACGCCGGGCTCGGCGACCAGCTCAGCACCGGCGCCGCGCTCGCCTTCGCCCTCGCGCTGCTGGCCTCGGGCTTCGCCTCCTCGTCGGTGGGCACGCACGCCGGGCAGGTCGTGATGGCCGGGTTCCTCAAGCGGCACATCCCGGTGCTCGCCCGCCGGCTGATCACCCTCGCCCCGGCCCTGGCCGTGCTGGTGCTGGGCGGCGACCCGACGACCGCGCTGGTGTGGTCGCAGGTCGTGCTCTCGTTCGGCATCCCGTTCGCCCTGGTGCCGCTGCTGTGGCTCACCAGCCGCCGCGAGCTGATGGGCGGCTGGGTGAACCGCCGGACCACCACCGTGGCGGGCTGCGTCGTCGCCGCCCTGATCATCGGGCTCAACGCCCACCTGCTCCTGGGCTTCGTCCTCTGACAGCGGTCGGCGCGGGGGGCGTTATGTGCACATAACGCCCGGCAGAGGGGGTGGTCGGTGCGGGGGCGTTATGTGCACATAACGCCCGGCAGAGGGGGTGGGCTACGCTCGGCGGCACAACTGAACAGCCATCACACAGCAGGGGAGCGCTTCGGCGCTGAGAGTGCGGGATCCCGCAGACCCTCGAACCTGATCCGGGTCATGCCGGCGCAGGGAGCCTGGAGGAAGCAATGGCCGAACCGGCCGTCCGTCCGTCGAACGCTGCGCCCACCCGGGAGCGCACCAACCGCTGGCGCACCGTCGACATCGTCGTCACCGCCGTGCTCGGCGCCGCCTTCGGCGTCGTCTTCTGGGCCTGGGGCCTGCTCTGGGCCGGCACCGGGACGGCGTTCGCCGCCTTCCCGCCCGCCCAGGCCTTCATGTACGGCGTCTGGCTCATCCCCGCCGTGCTCGCCCCGCTGATCGTCCGCAAGCCCGGCGCCGGCCTGTTCGCCGAGCTGGTGGCCGCGATCGTCTCCGCGCTGCTCGGCTCCGCGTGGGGGACGACGACCATCGTCTACGGCCTGCTGCAGGGCCTGGCCGGGGACGCCGGGTTCGCCGCGTTCCGCTACCGGCGCTTCGGCTGGTCGCCCGCGGTGCTGGCCGCCGTCCTCGCCGGGGCGACCGCCGCCGTCCTCGACCTCGTCTACTACTACCCCGACTGGTCGGCCGGCTGGAAGACGACGTACGTCGCGCTGGTCGTGGCCAGCACCGCGGTGGTCGCCGGGATCGGCAGCGTGCTGCTGGCCCGCGCGCTGGCCGCGAGCGGCGCGCTGTCGTCGTTCGCCTCCGGCCGCACCCGGGTCTGACGACGTCCGGGGCCACGGGCCCGGCTGCCGTCCGGCTGGACGGCTGGGGCTTCCGGCACGCCACCCGCCGGGCGTGGGCGGTGCGGGACGTCGACCTGCGGGTCGCCCCCGGCGAGCGGGTGCTGCTCACCGGCCGCTCGGGCGCCGGCAAGTCCACGCTGCTGCGCGCGCTCGGCGGGCTGCTGGAACCGGAGAGCGGTGACGTCGAGGGGGAGCTCACCGTCGACGGCGCTCCACCGGACCGCGCCCGGCAGCGGGTCGGCACGGTCTTCCAGGACCCGGACAGCCAGCTGGTCATGACCCGCGCCGGGGACGACGTCGCCTTCGGGCTCGAGAACGTCGGGACGCCGCCCGCGCTCATCTGGCCCGCCGTCGACGCCGCGCTGGACGCCGTCGGGTTCGACCTCGGCCGCGACCGGGCGACCGCGGCGCTCTCGGGCGGGCAGAAGCAGCGGCTGGTGCTCGCCGGGGCGCTCGCCCCCCGCCCCGGGCTGCTCCTGCTGGACGAGCCCACCGCCCAGCTGGACCCGGACGGCGCGGCGCTGGTCCGCGGGGCGGTGAGCCGCGCGGTGGCCGACCGGTCGGCCACCCTGGTCGTCGTCGACCACGACCTGGAGGCCTGGCTGCCGCTCGTCGACCGGGTCGTGGAGCTGCTGCCCGGCGGCGGGCTCACCGAGCACCCGGCCGGCTGGACGCCGCCGCCGCTGCGGTTCCCCTCTCGCCGCCCCGATCCGCCGGCCGGCGAGGAGCTGCTCCGGGCCGAGGCGGTCACCTACACCCACCGCGGGTCGCACCGCCCCGCCCTCCCGGCCACCGACGCGGTGCTCCCCGCCGGCCGGACGCTCGCCGTGACCGGGCCCAACGGCACCGGCAAGTCCACGCTGGCCCTGCTGCTGGCCGGGCTGCGCACGCCGACGGCCGGGGAGATCCGGGTAGGTCCGGCGCTGCGGGCCGGTCTGCGCCGGCCCGACCGCCCCCCGGCGCGGTGGCGCGCGGCCGAGCTCGTCGAGCGGATCGGCACGGTGTTCCAGCAGCCCGAGCACCAGTTCCTCACCGGGCGGGTCCGCGACGAGCTCTCGCTCGGGCCGCTGCGGGCAGGAGCCGACCGGACGGCGGCGGGCCGGCGCGCCGACGAGCTGCTGGAGCGGCTGGGGCTGGCCCCGCTCGCCGAGGCCAACCCGTTCACCCTCTCCGGCGGCCAGCAGCGCCGGCTCTCGGTGGCGACGGCGCTGGCGACCCGGCCGCCGGTGCTGGTGCTGGACGAACCGACCTTCGGCCAGGACCGCGACACCTGGGCCGAGCTGGTCGCGCTGCTGGCCGAGCAGCAGGCCGACGGCCGCGCGCTGTGCCTCGTCACCCACGACACCGCCGTCGTCGACGCCCTGGCCGACGACGTCCTCCGCCTCGGCGACCCGGTGCGGGCGTCGTGAGCGCACCGCTGACCCTCGGCCCGGCCCGCGAGGTGCCCCTGTCCGCGGTCAACCCCGTCGCCCAGCTCGCGGCGATCGCCGTCCTGACCGTGGTGCTCCTGGTCAGCGGCGACCTGGTCACCCCGTCGGTGGTGCTCGCCGCCGAGCTGGCGCTGCTGCCCGCCGCGGGCCTGACCACGCCGCGCGCGATCCTGCGCCGCACGTGGCCCCTCCTGCTGAGCGCGGCCGGCGTCGCCTGGGTCAACGTCGCGTTCGGCACCCTCGACGGCGCGGCCGCGTGGCTGAGCGGGGCCACCTGGGGGCTGCGGGTGATCGCGCTGGCCCTGCCCGGCGTCCTGCTGGTCGCCTCCACCGACCCGGTGCGGCTGGCCGACGCGCTGACCCTGCACTGGCGGGTCTCCACCCGCTTCGCCTACGGGGCGCTCGCCGCTCTGCGCCTGGTGCCGCTGCTGGCCACCGAGTGGCAGACCATCCGCCTCGCCCGCCGCGCACGCGGCGTCGACGCCGGCGCCAGCCCGGTGGCCCGGGTGCGGCTGTTCGCCGGCACCGCGTTCGCGCTGCTCGTCGGCGCGATCCGGCGGGGCAGCCGGCTGGCGACGGCGATGGACGCCCGCGGCTTCGACTCCGGCGTGCCTCGCAGCAACGCCCGGGGCTCCGTGCTGCACCGGCGGGACGCCTGGTTCGTCGCCGGCGCCGTCGCGGCTTGCGTGCTGGCGGTGACGCTGAGCGTGCAGACGGGCCACTGGTCCCCGATCCTCGGCTGACGCGGTGTGACCTCGGCGACATCGGGTTTAGCCGGCCGCGCTCCGGCCGATAGCGAACGGTCGGGCCCGTGCGCTCCCAGGGCCTGGGATCGAGGAGAGCAGAGCGTGACAGGGCAGGCGGCCGGCACGATCTGGCCGTCGGCGTACCCGCCCGCGGCCGAACCGGTCCTCACCTGGCGGCTGCGTGACGTCGCCGAGCTGCCCGCGGTGCGGGCCCAGGTCCGCGCCAGCCTCAGCCGCCCCGGTCTCGCCGACCTGCTCGACCGGCTGGTGCTGGCCCTGGACGAGATGGCCTCCAACGCCCTGCGCCACGGCGGCGGTGAGGTGCGGGCGGCGCTGCGCACCACCGGGGACGCCTACCTGCTCGAGGTGACCGACCAGGCCGCCCAGAAGCCGCCGGCGCCCGCCGTGGACCGCGACCCGAGCCTCGGGGGGCTGGGGCTCTACCTGATCGCCGAGCTCGCCGCCGCGCACGGCTGGTACGCCGACGCGGGCGCCAAGCACGTCTGGGCTCTGCTCCGCCGCTGACGGCCGGCGCAGGTCAGTCCTGCGGGTGCAGCCGGAGCGCCACGAGGGCGACGTCGTCCTGCAGCCCCTCGGGGCGGAGCCGCTCCAGCAGCCCGTCGCACAGCTCGGGGAGCGGCCGGCGGGCCAGCTCGGCCAGCGCCGACCGCAGGCGGGCGGTGCCCTCGTCGAGCGAGAGGTCGCGCCCCTCGACGAGGCCGTCGGTGTAGAGCAGCAGCGTGCTGCCCCGCGGCACCACCACCACCGTCTCGGTGCGCCGCGTGGCCGGCTCGACCCCGAGCATCAGCTCGGCCCGCTCCCCGGCCAGCTCCTCGATCCGGCCGTCCGGCCGCAGCAGCAGCGGCGGCGGGTGGCCGGCGTTCGACCAGCGCAGCCGGGTCACGCCCGCGGCCCGGTCCTCATCGCTCTGCTCGACGCGCACGACCGCGGCGGTGGCCAGCGTCCCCACGCCCAGGCCCCCGATGGCGAGGTCGAGGTCGGTGAGCACGCCGGCCGGGCCGACGTCGCGGTAGGCGATGCCGCGGAGCATCCCGCGCAGCTGGCCCATGGCCGCCGCCGCCGCGGTGTCGTGCCCGACGACGTCGCCGATGACCAGCACCGTCGCGCCCGAGGGCTGCAGGAAGGCGTCGTACCAGTCGCCGCCGACCTCGGCGACGGCCATCGCCGGGTGGTAGCGCACGACGATCTCGGAGTGGTCGGGCTGCGGCGGCGCCGTGAGCAGGCTGCGCTGCAGCCCCTCGGCCAGCCGGCGCTGCTGCTCGTAGAGGCGGGCGTTGTCCAGCGCCAGCGCGGCCCGGCCGGCGACCTCGCGCACCGTCGCCACGTCCTCCTGGTCGGGCAGCGGCCGGTCGGCGGACCGGTAGACGCTCAGCGCCCCGAGAGTCCGGCCCCGGGCGGACAGCGCCATCGTGATCGCAGACCGCGGCGCCAGCTCCCGGAAGGCGTCGCTGACCTCGCCGGGGGGCAGCGTGCGCCCCACGGCGGTGCCGACATCGGGAACCACGAGGACCTGCCCGGAGGCGAGCGCCCGGAGGATCGGCGCGTCGGGCGGGATGGAGGCCAGCCGCAGGGCGGCGTACCGGCGGACGGCGTCCCGGAGCCCCGGCTCGCGGTGCCAGCTCGCGACGTCGCGCATCCGGCCGTCCTCGTCGGCGAGGCTCAGGATCGACCAGTCGCCGAGCTCGGGGACGAGCAGCTCGGCGACCTGCTGCAGCGCCTCCTCCTCCCGCAGCCGGGTGCCCAGCGAGGCCGTCATCGCGGTCGCGGTGTTGGCGACCAGCGCGAGGCGGGCGGCGCTGCGGCGGGCCTGCTCCTCCGCCGCCCGCCGCTCGGTCACGTCCAGGAAGGAGACCGACAACCCGTCGGGTGTCGGCCAGCTGCGCACCTCGTACCAGGCGTCCAGCGGCACCGGGTAGAACGCCTCGAACAGCTGCTCGCGGCCGGTCTCCGCCGCGGCCCGGTAGTACCGCTCGAAGTCGCTGCCCACGGCGGCCGGGAACAGCTCCCAGATGATCCCGCCGATCAGGTCGTCCCGGGCGGCGCCCAGCACCCGCTCGGCCTCGGCGTTGACGTAGGTGAACCGCCATTCGCGGTCCAGCGAGAAGAAGGATGCCTTCATCGCCTCGAGCAGGCGGGCGATCCGCACGTCCTCCTGGCGCTGCGGCGTCGTGTCGAAGGCGGCGCCGAGCAGCCGCACCGCGGTCCCGCCGTCGTCGCGGACCGCGCGGCCCCGGCCCCGGACCCAGCGGGTGTCGCCCGACGGCAGGACGACGCGGAACTCGGCGTCGTAGTCACCGCGCCCGTCGATGGCCGCCTGCAGAGCCTCGGTCGTCCGATCGCGGTCGTCGGGGTGGACGCGGGAGACGAAGGCGTCGATCGTCTCGCCGAAGTCGGCCCGCTCGTAGCCGAACAGGGCCAGCAGCCGGTCGTCCCACAGCAGCCGTCCGGTCCGCAGGTTCCAGTCGAAGCTGCCGATGCCGGCGGCGTCGATGGCGAGCTCGAAGCGCACCCGGTGCGCCTCGTACTCGGCGGTGAGCGCCATGAGCTGCAGCTCGGTGCTCACCGAGTCGGCGAGCTGGCGCAGCAGGGCGACGTCGCGGTCGGTCCACTCCCGCACCCGCTGCTCGACGGCGCACAGCGCCCCGATCGGCTCACCGCCCGAGTCGCGGACCGGGATGCCGAGGTAGGCGCCGATCACCCCGGACCGGACGGGCTCGCGGCCGGCCAGCCGCTCGTCGCGGGTCGTGTCCGCCACGACCACCGGGGCGTCCTCGACCACCGCGACGGCGCACAGCGAGCGGTCGAGCGGCACCCGGGCCCCGATCCCGCCCGGCGGTAGGCCGGTGCCGGCCACGGCGGTCTGCACCTCGCCGACGAGCGAGACCTGGACGGCGGCGCAGTCCAGCAGCCGGGTGGCGAGGTCGGTCAGGCGCTGGAGGCTCCGCGACCCGAGCGCCTCGCCGACGAGCGCGCGGACGACGTCCACGCGGCGCTCCGGCCCGGGCGTCGTCCGGGGGGCGGCCGGCCCGTCGGGGAGGTCGGCGGCGGTCACGTCGTTCCCCTCCACAGACGGTCCGCGGTGGCCGGCGGCACGGTTGCTGCGGCCGCGGCCAGGGGAAGAGCCTGTCACACCGGGCGAGCGGACCCGCGCACCGCGTCCCGCGGGCGCGGCAGAGGGGCGGTGCGGAGGGGCGACCCGGCCGCCGGGGCGGGCGCCCGGGGAGGACCGGACCGACCGGGGTCCGGCCCGCTGCGGCGGGCGCCCGCCGTCCGGCGGGAGGAAGCGGACGGCGGAGCCGTCCACCGGCACGTGCCCACGGGCTCCGCGGCGCCGTCCGTTCGCGTCGTCCCGGAGCGCCGGCCGGGGACCGGGACCCGGCGCCGGGCGACGTCGGCACCCCTGCCCGGCCGGGAGGCCGGTGGCCCGCTCCGCCGCAGCCGGCCAGGCACCGGCCGGTCAGAGACCCGGGCGGTCGCGGGAGGGTCGCGCCGCCGGGCACCGGCAGGGGCCTGTCGTCCACCGCGCCGGACGGTTCGCGGGACCCGCGGTCGCCCGCCACCCGCCGTCCGTGCCTCCCTGGAGGGTCCGCGCGCTGCTGCGGGAGCAGCAGCCGGCGGGGGGTCGAGGCCGGATCGGTGGGACGACGAGCTCTGCGGGTGCCCGGAGGGGGCACCGTCGGGGGTGGGCCAGGTGCGGCCGAGGTCGGCCGGGGAGGACGTGCTCGCGGAGCCGGGCGACGGTCCGCGGCCACCCGGGGAAGGGGGTGGCCGGTTCCGGCGCGCTCGACGGGGAGCGGTGGACGGCGTGCCGCGGCTGGGTGCCGTGGTCGCGCTGCGGGATCAGCCGGGCGCCGGAGGCGCCGGGCGGGGGTGCGACGAGGGTGCCCGCGTGGTGGGCGGCGCCGGGTCGGTGCCGCCCGCGGGCCCGGTTCGTCGCGGGGAGCCGCGGACCGCGGGAGGGTCGCCCCGCGCCCCGGCTCCGCCGGATCCCTGCGGGGACCTCGGCACCGGCACCCGCGGGGTCCGGTGCGCCGGTGCGGGGGTGCGGACCGGGAGGGACGGCGGCGTGGACCGCGCCCCGTACCGACCCGGGGACGGCCAGTCCCGCTGCGGACGCCAGCCGGCGCGTGGCCGGTGCCGTGCGGCGGGGTCCGTGGGACCCGGGTGGGAGGAGGGACGGGCGGTCGCGTCAGGTGCGGCCGTACCGGTTCGCGACCCCGGCGACGACGCCGGTACCGCAGGAAGGAGCGCCGCGGCGGGGGAAGACGCCACGGGCTGGATCGAGGGGGTGCTGGGCAGCTCGCGCAGCACCACCGGGGGGTCGAGGTCGCGCAGCGCCCGGGAAGCGGGACGACCCCAGCTCAGGTGCCGGCCCTGCTCGCCGGCGCCCCACAGCGCCATCCGGCGGGTGAAGGCGCGCACCGCGGCGCGGCGGCGGCCCGGCACCGGGGCGGGCGGCGGGGTGGTGCGCCAGGCGAGGTGCTGGCCCTGGTCACCGGCGCCCCACAGCGCCACCCGGCGGCCGATGCCGCGCAGCCCGCCCAGCGGCTCGCGGACCCGCTCGGGCACGACGACGACGCGGGGGGAGTGGACCGGGAACGCCACCGGGCGGGGCACCCGGGCCGCAGGTGCCGGCTGGACCGACCGAAGCGGGGCGGGCCGGGCGCTCCGGTGCGCGGCCGGCCGCGGACGGGGGCGGGGGCGGCTCTGGTCGGCCCGGTCCAGGACGTCGATGAGCCCCGCCAGCGCGCCCGCCGGCTCGTGCACGGGGCGGTCGGCGCGCAGGGCGGCGGCGGGCCCGATGGCCTGCCGGCTGCTGCTCATGTCGCCTCCCGAAGTCGTGTCCGCAACCGGGGAAGGTGTCGCGGACAAGGAGAAAAGTAGGGACCGGCGGGCCCGCGGGCCGGCTCCCGGGACACCCCTCCGGCGCCGCGTGACCGAACCGTTGCGGGGGGCTGCCGCACCGGCGGGTGACCCCTCCCCCGGCGCGTGCCCTTGTCGATTCGGCGGCGCCCCACGAGCGTGGGGCGGGCTCCAGGGGCGGTCGGTCACCTCGGGACGACGCCGGCGTGCCCGGCGTGTCGGGGCGCGCACCCGGTCGGGGGACGCGCCGAATTGCCCGGCCCCCGGCCGCTGCGCAGACTCGCCCGGTGAGCGACCACGGGGAGAGCACCGGCACGGGGGACGACGGCGCCGGGACGACCAGGCTGCGCCGCGCGATCAGCGGGCGGCTGCTGTACGTCTTCATCCTCGGCGACGTGCTGGGCGCCGGGATCTACGCGCTGGTCGGCGAGATCGCCGGTGAGGTCGGCGGCGCGGTGTGGCTGCCGCTCCTGGTGGCGCTGGGGCTGGCGCTGCTCACCGCCGCCTCCTACGCCGAGCTGGTGACCAAGTACCCCCGCGCCGGGGGGTCGGCGGTGTTCGCCGAGCGCGCGTACCGCAGCCCCCTGGTCTCCTTCCTCGTCGGCTTCTGCATGCTCGCGGCCGGGGTGACCAGCGCGGCCGGGCTCTCGCTGGCCTTCGCCGGTGACTACCTCGGCGTCTTCCTGGACGTCCCCACCGTCGCCGCGGCGCTGGTGTTCCTCCTGCTGGTCGGGCTGCTCAACGCGCGCGGCATCCAGGAGTCGGTGCGGGCCAACGTCGTCATGACGGTCGTCGAGGTGTCGGGGCTGGTGCTGGTCGTCGTCCTCGGTGCCTTGGTGCTCGGGCGAGGTGACGGCGACCCGGGCCGGGTGGTCGAGTTCCCGCCCGGGGTCCCGGTGGCCACCGGCGTGCTGGCGGCCGCGCTGCTGGCGTACTACTCCTTCGTCGGCTTCGAGGTGTCGGCCAACGTGGCCGAGGAGGTGCGCGACGTGCGCCGCGTCTACCCGCGGGCGCTGTTCGGCGCGCTGCTGACCGCCGGGGTGGTCTACCTGCTGGTGGGGCTCGCGGCGTCGGTGGTGCTGGGCCCGGAGGACCTCGCGGCCTCCTCCGGGCCGCTGCTGGCGGTGGTGCAGGCGGCCGACGTCGGCGTCCCCGACCGGCTGTTCAGCCTGGTGGCCCTGGTGGCGGTCGCCAACGGCGCGCTGCTGACCATGATCATGGCCAGCCGGCTGGTGTTCGGGATGGCGGAGCAGGGGCTGCTCCCGCGCCCGCTGGGCCGCGTGCTCCCCGGGCGCCGGACCCCCTGGGTGGCGATCGTGCTGACCACGGCGGTGGCGATGGGGCTGACCACCGTCGGCGACCTGGGCGACCTCGCCAACGCGGTGGTGCTGCTCCTGCTCCTGGTCTTCCTCAGCACCAACACCGCCGTCCTGGTCCTGCGCCGCGACCGCATCCAGGAGGAGCACTTCCGGGCGCCCACGGTGCTGCCGGTGCTGGCGATCGGGTCGTGCCTGCTGCTGCTGTGGCAGCAGGAGGCGGGCACGTGGCTCCTGGCCGGCGCGGAGCTGGGCGTCGGCGTCCTGCTCTACCTGCTCACCCGCGTCCCCCGGCGGACCGGGCAGCGCAGCACCCCGGAGGCCGACCGGGTCGGCTGAGGGCCCTGGGAGGATGCGCCGGTGACCGACCGCACCCCGCTGGTGATCGACACCGACCCGGGCATCGACGACGCGCTCGCCATCCTGCTGGCCCTGGCCAGCCCGGAGGTCGAGCTGCAGCTCGTCACGACCGTGCACGGCAACGTGGAGCTGCCCCAGGTCACCGAGAACGCCCTGCGGGTGCTGCACCTCGCCGGCCGCTCCGCCGTGCCGGTCGCCGCCGGCGCGCGGAGCTCGCTGGTCCACCCGCAGCCCGAGCGCGCCGGCCACGTGCACGGCGCGGCGGGCCTGGGCGGGGTGCAGCTGCCGCCCTCACCGGCGGCGGTGGACCCCCGGCCCGCGGTCGCCGCCCTCGCCGAGCTGCTGGCGGCCTCCCCCACGCCGGTGACCGTCGCCGCCATCGGGCCGCTCACCAACATCGCGCTGCTGCTGGCCGGGCACCCGGAGGCCGCGGAGCGCATCGGCCGGCTGGTCGTGATGGGCGGCTCGGCCGGGCGCGGCGGCAACGTCACCGCGGCCGCCGAGTTCAACATCTGGTCCGACCCCGAGGCGGCCCAGGTGGTGCTCTCCTCCGCGGTGCCCACCGTGCTGGTGGGGCTGGACGTCACCCTGCCCACCGTGCTCACCGAGGAGGGGATCGCCCGCTTCGCCGCGGCGGGCCCGATCGGCCGCAGCGCGGCGGCGATCCTCCAGGAGTACGTCGACCACGCGCGCGACGCGTACGGCCTCGCAGGGGTCGTGGTGCACGACGCCCTGGCGCTCACCGAGGCGATCGCGCCGGGCACCCTCGGGACGGTGCGGCGCGACGTCGTCGTCGACACCACCGCCGGCCCCGGGAGAGGGCAGACGCTGGTCGACCGCCGGGCGGTGTCGCGCTCGGCGACGGCGGTCGAGGTGGCCGAGACCGTCGACAGCGCGGCAGCGGTGGACTTCCTTGTCTCCCGGCTGGCCCGGCTGGACGGCTGATCAGCGCGCCTGCGTGCCCGCCACGATGCCGGTGGCGATGTCGCGCAGCTTGCGGTTGTAGCGCTGGGAGGCCTGCCGCAGGATCTCGAACGCCTGCTCGGCGTCGACGTGCCGCTCGGCCATGAGCACGCCCTTCGCCTGCTCGATCACCGCCCGCGACTCCATCGCCGTGCGCATGTTCCGCGCGTCGTCCAGCAGGCGGGCGTGGGCATCGGCGTTGGCGACGGCCACCGCGATCGCCTCCGCCGTCTCCAGCCCCGCGGCCAGCGCCTCGGGCGTCGCGAACGCCTCCGGCCGCGTCGAGTAGATGTTGAGCGCGCCGATCCACGAGCCCTGGTAGGGCAGCGGGACCGACAGCGAGCTGCGCACCTGCGTCTCGCGGACGCGGGCGACGTAGCGCGGCCAGCGCTCCTCGGTGCGCATGTCGTCGACGCGCAGCACCACCCCGCCGCGCCCGGCGTCCAGGCACGGGCCGCCGTCCTCGGCGTACTGGAGCTCGTCGGCCATCAGCGCCATCTCGCCGGTGTAGGCGGCCGTGAACGGCTTGTTCCCGCGGATGAGCGTGGTGGACACCGCCTCCGCTCCGGGGATCGCGCGGGCCGCGATGGCCGTGATCTCACCCAGAACGTCGGCCAGCTCCCGGTCGCCCAGGGCGACCTTGCTCAGCTCGCGCAGCACCTCGTCCACCGGGACAGTCTGCCCGGTGGGGCGCCCACCGCTCGCCCCCCTTCGCGCGCCGCGCCCGCATCGGTCAGGATGGGGCGATCCGGGACGCCTCCGGGCGCGCCCTGCGGAGCAGACGCGAGAGGACGAGATGGCCGACGAGCAGGCCCACCACGCGTGGCCGTCCGCGCCCGTCCCCTCCGTCCCGGGCGACGTGTGGCACTGGCAGCTCGAGGCGATGCACGTGGTGTCCCGGGTGCGCACCGACCTGCGGGCCCGGATCGCCCACCCCTCGGTCTCCGCCGCCTCCACCGAGGACGCGCGCGACGGGCTGCTCCTGGTGTTCGAGGAGCTGGCGTCCAACGCGCTGCGGCACGGCGGGGGCGACGTGCGCGCGCTGGTGGTCGCCGGCCCCGCGGGCTGGCTGCTCGACCTCAGCGACGAGGCACCCGACCGCCCGCCGGTGCCGGCCGTCGACCGGGACCCCGCGCTCGGCGGCATGGGGCTGCACCTGGTGGCCCAGCTCTCCACCGACTACGGCTGGGAGCAGCGGCCCGGGCGCAAGCACGTCTGGGCGCTGCTGCCCTCGGGCAAGGAGCCCGCCGAGCCGCTGCGCGAGCGGCTCCCCGAGCAGCGCTCCCCCGGCGTCGGCCGCGACTGACGGCCGCCCCGGCTCCTGCTCCCGCCGCCCCCCGGCGACGATCAGGTTCGGTGGTCTCAAGGAGCGGTCGCAACGCCACCGTTGTGATCGTCGGCTGAGAGTAGAGCGGCGAGTCGTTCGGCGGGGGTGTCCCAGCCGAGTGTCTCGC
>NZ_SSXA01000048.1 GCF_021698975.1 Blastococcus sp. KM273128
CCCGGGCGGTGGGTGGCGCCGCCCCCGCCGGCGCCACCCACCGCCCGGGTGGAGGCCGCCGAGCCGGCTCCCTCGCCCTCCGCGGGCGAGGGCTCCCCGACGCCGCGGGACCCGGGCGCGACCACGGCGCCCGCCCCGACCACCGGCCGCACCGGCGCGCCGGCCGGCCCCGAGGCCACGACGGGGGGCGGGTCGCCCCGCACCTCCGACGCAGCGGGCGCGGTCGTCCCCGCCGGTTCCGTGGGCGGCGGCGCCCAGGTGCAGGCGGGCGGCACGGTCCTCCTGCGCGGCGCGGGGTTCAAGCCCGGCGAGCGGGTGGACGTCCTGCTCCACGGCGGCGAGACCGTGCTGGCGAGCGCCACCGCGGACCAGGACGGCGAGATCCGCGTCGACGTGCGCATCCCCGGGACGGCGGCGGCGGGACCCGCCACGCTCGACCTGGTCGGCGCCGAGTCCGCGGTCAGCACGCGCGTCCCCCTCGAGGTCGCGGCCGCTGCCGAGGAGGCCGCGCCCGTCCGCGGGGTCGTCTCGCTCGCGTCGCTCACCATCGCCGCGGTGGCGCTCGTGGTCACCACCGGCGGGCTGGTCTCGGTCGCGGGTCGGCGGCACGCCGGCCGACGCGCCGCCGGTCCGCTCTCCGCCGTCTGAGTCGGTTTCGCCGTCGCCCGATCAGGGGACCTGTGACCGCGTGCCACTGTCCGAGGACGCGCTCGCGCGCGGGGTCCCCCGGGACGCCGCCGCTCTTCCCGGAGCCGCTCCCCGCCCCGCCGAGACGTGGTTGCGCATCGTCCAGGTGCACGACCACGTCACCCGGCGGGTCGATTCGGCGCTCCACCGCCACCACGACCTCTCCCTGACCGGCTTCGAGGCGCTGCGGCGCATCGCGGAGTCGCCGGGGGAGCGGGCCACGATGGGGGAGGTGGCCGAGGCGGTCGGCCTCTCCCGGCCCGGCGTCACCAGCACGATCAACCGCCTCGTCGCCCAGGGGCTGGTGGTGCGCGAACGGGTGGACGGCGACCGGCGGCTGCTGCACGCCCGGCTCACCGACGCCGGCCGCGCGCGGGTCACGGCGGCCCGCGCCACGCACGACGAGCTGGTCGCCCACCTGCTGACGCTGCTCGGTGACGACGCCGCCGTCGTCACCGACGCCCTCGCCCGGGTCTCCGCCGCCACGCGCACCCGCCGCTGAGGCCGCGGGGGGCCGCAGGCGGGGCGGTGTCGCGGCACCCGTACGGTGCCCTCCATGGCTGCTCCGGGTGACCTCCGCCACGCACGCTCCGAGCGGCCCGGGGGTGCGGCGTGAACGGCGCGCAGGCCCTCATCCGCACGCTGGTCGACGGCGGGGTCGACGTCTGCTTCGGCAACCCGGGCACCTCGGAGATGCACTTCGTCGCCGCGCTCGACGCCGTCCCGGAGATGCGCGGGGTGCTCTGCCTGTTCGAGGGCGTGGCCACCGGCGCGGCGGACGGCTACGGCCGGATGACCGGGCGGCCCGCCGGCGTCCTGCTGCATCTCGGTCCGGGCCTGGCCAACGGGCTGGCCAACCTGCACAACGCCCGCCGCGCGTCGACGCCGATGGTCCCGGTCGTCGGCGACCACGCCGGCTACCACAAGCAGTACGACTCCCCGCTGGACTCCGACATCGATGCCCTCGCCGGCACCGTGTCCCGGTGGGTGCGCCGCTCGGAGACCTCCGCAGACGTCGCGGTCGACGCCGCCGAGGCGATCGCGGCCGCGTCGACCGCCCCCGGCGGGATTGCGACGCTCATCCTGCCCGCCGACGTCTCCTGGTCCGAGGGGGCCGCCCCCGCGGCGCCGCAGCCCGCGGAGGGCCCGCGGCCGGTGCCGGAGGACGCCGTCGCCGGTGTCGCCGCGCTGCTCACCTCCGGCGAGCCCTGCGCCGTCCTGGTGGGCGGGGCCGCGACGCGGGAGGCGGGCCTCCGGGCCGCCGGCCGGATCGCGCGGGCGGCCGGCGCGGCGATCTTCTGCGAGACCTTCCCCGCGCGGCTGGAGCGCGGGGCCGGCCTGCCGCCCGTCGAGCGGCTGCCCCGGGCCGGGCAGCAGGTCGCCGCCCGGCTGGCCGGCGTCCGCCACCTCGTCTGCGTCGGGGCACGCCCGCCGGTGGAGTTCTTCGCCTACCCCGACCGCCCCAGCAGCCTGGTCCCCGAGGGGTGCGAGGTACACGTGCTCGCCGAGGGTGCCGACGACGTCGTCGGCGCGCTCGACCGGCTGGCCGACCTGGTCGCCCCCGGGGTGGAGCCCGACCTGCAGCCCCTCGACCGGCCGGAGCTGCCCACCGGCCCGCTCACCGCGGACGCCGTCGGCGCGGCGCTGGGCGCCCTGCTGCCGGAGGGGGCGGTCGTGGTGGACGAGGGGGTCACCTCCACCCGGCAGATGCCGTTCCCGACGGCGGGGGCGCCGCGGCACGACTGGCTCACCCTCACCGGCGGCGCGATCGGCCAGGGGCTCCCCGTGGCCACCGGTGCCGCCGTCGCCTGCCCCGGGCGGCGGGTGGTCAGCCTCGAGGGCGACGGCAGCGCGATGTACACGATCTCGGCGCTGTGGACCCAGGCGCGGGAGCAGCTCGACGTGACCACGGTGGTCTTCAGCAACCGCTCCTACCGCATCCTCGAGGGGGAGCTGCGCAATGTCGGGGCGGAGGCCTCCGGGCCGCGGTCGCGGGACCTCCTGGAGCTGACCCGACCCGACCTCGACTTCGTCGCGCTGGCCGCCGGGATGGGAGTCCCGGGCAGCCGCGCGACCACGGCCGAGGAGTTCGTCGAGCAGTTCCGCAGGGCCGTCACCGAGCCCGGACCGCACGTGATCGACGCCGTGCTCTCCGTCAGCTGACCGAGTCCGGATCGTTGCCTCCCGGGGCGATGCGTGCTCCGGCGCTGTGCTTGTATCCAGGTGATCCACACCACGGGCCCGGGTTGCGACCGGGCCCGTGCAGACCGGTCAGCGGTGACCGTTGGGGGGAATAAGCATGCGCATCTCGGCAGGCCTCGCAGGCGTGGCGCTGATCGGTCTGGTGGCCGCCTGCGGCGGTGACGACAGCGGTGGCGGCACCGCGGCCGAGGGCGGTGGCGGCGAGGCGTCGTCCTACCCGACGGAGTCGATCCGGATGATCGTCCCCTACGGCGCCGGCGGCCCGACCGACCTGACCACGCGCACCGTCGGCGCCTGCCTCGAGGAGGAGCTCGGCCAGACCGTGGTCGTCGAGAACCTCCCGGGCGGCTCCGGTGCGCTGGCGACGACCGAGCTGGTCGCTGCCGAGCCCGACGGGTACACCCTCTCCCTGGTCACCGCGGGCACGATGGTGCTGACGCCGCTGGCCAACGAGGTGGGCTACACCAAGGACGACATCACCCCCGTCGGCGTCATGACCGAGGTCCCGTCGGTGCTGGCGGTGGGCGAGAACTCCCCCTATGCCTCCGCGGAGGACTTCTTCGCCGCGGTCGAGGCCCAGCCCGGCACGATCACGGTCGGCACCCCCGGCGCCTCCACGCCGCAGGCCATCGAGCTGCAGCGGCTGGCCGAGGAGCACGACGTGCAGGTCACCGCCGTCCCGTTCAACGGCAACGCCGAGATGACCACGGCCCTGCTCGGCGGGAACGTCGACGCCGTGCTGATCAACGCCTCGAGCGACGTCGTGCAGAACATCGAGTCGGGCGCCTTCGTCCCGCTCGTAGCCTCGCCCGAGGAGCGGCTGTCCTGGCTGCCCGACACCCCGACGTTCGAGGAGCTGGGCTACGACGGCCTGACGCTGTCGGGCTCGACCTTCGGCCTCGCCGGCCCGGCCGGCCTGCCCGACGACGTCGTCTCGACGCTGGAGGAGACGCTCCAGACCTGCCTGGAGAAGCCCGACGTGCAGGAGACGCTCGGCGAGGAGTACGTCCTCGAGGAGTTCGCCGGCGCCGACGACCTCGCCGAGGTCCTCGACCGCACGCAGGAGGTCTACGAACCGATACTCGGCTGACGCTCCCGCACCACATCCCGCAACGACCGGCCCCCGACCACCGGAGGAACCCATGCGCCGTTCCCGCTACACCTGGCCCGCTCTGATCGCCGCGACCACGCTGACCCTCGCCGCCTGCGGTGGCGACGACGGGGAGACCTCCGGCGGTGGTGGCGGCGGCGGCGACGCCGCGGCGTCGGACTACCCGACCGAGACCATCACCCTGATCGTCCCCTACGCCGCCGGTGGCCCGACCGACCTGGCCGGCCGCACGATCGGCAGCTGCATCGAGGAGGAGCTGGGCCAGACCGTCGTCGTGGAGAACCGCGAGGGCGCGTCCGGCTCGGTCGGCATGCAGGCCATGATCGCCGGCGGGAACGACGGCTACACGCTGTCGCTCATCGCGGTGCCGGCCTCGGCGACCAACCCGCTGCAGGACGACGTCGGCTACACCAACGAGGACTACGTCCCGATCGCCGCGGTGACCGAGATCCCCTCGGCCCTGATCGTCGGGCAGGGTTCGCAGTTCAGCACCGCCGAGGAGTTCTTCACCTACGCGGAGGAGAACCCCGGCGAGCTCAACGTCGGCGTCCCGGGCACCACGACGTCGCAGGCGATGGAGCTGCGGCGGCTCGCCGAGGAGTACGGCGTCGAGGTCACCCCGGTGCCCTTCACCGGCAACGCCGAGATGACGACGGCGATCCTCGGCGGCAACGTCGACGCGATCTTCATCAACAGCTCGCAGGACGTGCTGGCGAACATCGAGTCGGGCGACTTCGTGCCGCTGGCGGTCAGCCCGGCCGAGCCGGTCGACTACATCGACGCGCCGACCCTGGCCGAGTCCGGCTTCGAGGAGCTGACCAGCAGCGTCTCGGTGTTCGGCCTCGCGGCGCCGGCCGGTGTGCCCGACGACGTCGTCTCGACGCTCGAGGAGACCGTCGACACCTGCCTGCAGAAGGACGAGGTGCGGGAGCAGCTCGGGGAGCAGTACGTTCCTGACGAGTTCATCGACAGCGAGGCGTTCTCCACCCGGATCGACGAGATCGTCGAGGCCTACGGGCCGATCCTGCAGGAGTGATCACCCCGGCGGCGGGGACCGGCGTCCGGCCGGTCCCTGCCGCCGACCGCTCCCGCACGTGCCTTCCCCCGGAGAGTTGATGACCAAGCACCTGCACCGGCTCGCGCCGCTCATCCTGGTGGCCTTCGGTGCCGCCGCGATGCTCGGCGCCCGGAACCTGGGCCTCGGTGAGCTGAGCGCGCCCGGCCCCGGCCTCTGGCCCTTCATCGTGGCCACCCTGCTCACCCTGACGGGCGTGGTGGTGCTGTTCATCGACGACCCCGAGGACTACGAGCCGTGGACCCGCGGCACCCTCGGCATCGCCCTGGGGCTGGCCAGCCTCGCGGTGTTCATCGTCCTCTTCGAGACGATCGGCTTCTTCGTCTCGGCCATCCTGATGCTGCTCTTCTGGCTGCGGATCTTCGCCCGGGAGCCGTGGCGCTGGGCCGTCCCGCTCGCCGTCCTCGGCGCGCTGGCGTTCCACTTCGTCTTCGTCGAGCTGCTGGCCGTACCGTTCCCCGACGGCATCGTGTTCGCACCTGTGGGGAGCTGAGGCATGGGCATCCTCGACGGTCTCGGCCAGGGCTTCTCGGTCGCCCTCGACCCGACGAACCTGCTCTACGTCTTCCTGGGCGTGCTCATCGGCACGGTCATCGGCGTGCTGCCCGGCCTCGGGCCGACGGCGACCATCGCGCTGCTGCTGCCGCTGACCTACGAGATCGAGCCGGTCACCGCCGTCATCATGCTGGCGGGCATCTACTACGGGTCGATGTACGGCGGCACGATCACCTCGGTGCTGCTGCAGCTCCCCGGCGAGGCCGCCTCGGTGGTCACCACCTTCGACGGCTACCAGATGGCCAAGCAGGGCCGGGCCGGCCCCGCGCTCGGCATCGCCGCGATCGGCTCCTGGATCGGCGGCACGGTCTCCATCGTCGGCCTGGTCCTGCTCGCGCCGCCGCTGGCCGACCTGGCGGTCGAGTTCGGTGACCCGGAGTACGTGGCGCTCACCGCGCTCGGCATCCTGCTGGTCACCTACCTGGGCACCCGGCACCCGGTGAAGAGCCTGGCCATGGCCGCCCTCGGCCTGCTGCTGGCCACGGTCGGGCAGGACCTGATCACCGGGACCAACCGCTTCACCTTCGGGTCGATCTCGCTGTTCGACGGCTTCGACTTCGTCGCCGTGGCGATGGGGCTCTTCGGCGTCGGCGAGATCCTCTACAACGTCGAGAAGACGGAGAAGGCCCAGGCGCTCAAGAGCAAGATCTCCAACATCTGGCCCAGCCGGAAGGATTTCAAGGACTCCTCGGGCGCGATCGCCCGCGGCTCGGTGCTCGGCTTCTTCCTCGGGGTGCTGCCCGGCGGCGGCGGGGTCATCTCCTCGCTCGCCTCCTACGGGATGGAGAAGCGCCGCGCCAAGGACCCGACCCGGTTCGGCAAGGGCGCCATCGAGGGCGTCGCGGGCCCCGAGACGGCGAACAACGCCTCGTCCACCTCCGCCTTCATCCCGCTGCTCACCCTCGGCATCCCGCCGAACGTCGTCCTGGCGCTGATCTTCGGCGCGCTGCTGCTCAACGGTGTGCAGCCGGGCCCGCAGCTGATCGACCAGCAGCCGGAGATCTTCTGGGGCGTCATCGCCTCGATGGCCGTCGGCAACCTGATGCTGCTGGCCCTGAACATCCCGCTCGTCGGGTTCTTCGTCCAGCTGCTGCGGGTGCGCGCCGGCATCCTGGCCGCGTTCGCCCTGCTGGTCACGATGGCCGGCGTCTTCTCGGTGAACAACGACGTCTTCGACATGTGGGTCGTGCTGGCCTTCGGGATCATCGGCTGGCTGATGAAGAAGACCGGCTTCGAGCCGGGCCCGCTGGTGCTGGCGTTCGTCCTCGGCTCCATCCTCGAGGAGTCGTTCCGCCGGTCGATGCTGATCTCGGGCGGCGAGGTGTCGATCTTCTTCACCCGGCCCATGTCGGGCACGCTGTTCGCCCTGATGGCCGTGGTGGTCATCTGGAGCACCGTCCAGGGGATCCGCCGCCGGCGGAAGCGCAGCCGCCCGTCCACGCCGGGCGAGGAGGACCTCGCGGCGACCGGCACCACCGCCGAGCCCGAGGGCACGCCCGGCTACGAGAACACCGACGACACCGAGGGCGCCACGACCGGGGCGCCGCGGGACGGCTCCGGCGCGACCGGGGGGACGGGCTCGACCGCCTCGCGGGCGCAGGACGGGGGGCCGGGGCCTGACCGTGGCTGACCGCTCGTGCCGGGTGCCCGGCCGCCCCGCACCGGCCGGACCTCCGGAGGAGGCGCAGTGATCGACAAGAGGGTCGGCTCGCTGGCGGCCGCTGTGGAGGGCGTCCGGGACGGCGCGACCGTCCTCGTGGGCGGCTTCGGCGCCGCCGGTGTGCCGGTCGAGCTGGTGCACGCGCTGCTGGAGCAGGGCGCGGGGGACCTGACGATCGTCACCAACAACGCCGGGAGCGGGGAGACCGACGTCGCCGCGCTCATCCGCGAGCGGCGGGTGCGGAAGATCATCTGCTCGTACCCGCGGTCGGCCGGCTCGATCTGGTTCGAGGAGTTCTACCGGGCGGGGGACATCGAGCTCGAGCTCGTGCCGCAGGGCACGCTGAGCGAGCGGATGCGTGCCGCCGGGGCGGGCCTGGGTGGCTTCTTCACCCCGGCGGGCGCGGACTCGCTGCTGGCCCGTGGCAAGGAGGTGCGCGTGATCGGCGGACGGCGGCACGTCTTCGAGGAGCCGCTGCGCGGCGACGTCGCGCTCGTGCAGGCGCTGCGGGCGGACCGCTGGGGCAACCTGGTCTACAACAAGGCGGCGCGGAACTTCGGCCCGACGATGGCCACCGCCGCCGACCTCACCGTGGTGCAGGTGCGGGAGTTCGTGGAACTGGGCGAGCTGGACCCCGAGGCCGTCGTGACCCCGGGGATCTTCGTCGACCGGGTCGTCGAGGTGGCGGCATGACGATCAGCCCGCTGTCGCACACCGGCATGGCCGCCCGGGTGGCTCAGGACATCCCCGACGGCTCCTACGTGAACCTCGGCATCGGCATGCCGACGCTGGTGGGCGACGTCGTCTCCGCCGGCAAGGAGATCGTCTTCCACAGCGAGAACGGCATCCTCGGCATGGGGCCCGCCCCGGCCGCGGGGGAGGAGGACTGGGAGCTGATCAACGCCGGCAAGGCGCCGGTGACGCTGGTCCCCGGCGGCTCCTTCTTCCACCACACCGACTCGTTCATGATGATGCGCGGCGGCCACATCGACGTCACCGTGCTGGGCGCCTTCCAGGTCTCGGCGCAGGGCGACCTGGCGAACTGGGCGACCGACGACGCGCACCTGCCCCCGGCGGTCGGCGGCGCGATGGACCTCGCCGTCGGCGCCAAGCGGGTGCTGGTGCTGATGATGCACACCACTTCCGACGGCCGGCCCAAGCTGCTGCCGGAGTGCACCTACCCGCTGACCGCCGCCCAGGTGGTGGACCGCATCTACACCGAACTGGCGGTCATCGACGTCACCCCGGACGGCTTCCTGGTGCGCGAGATGGTCGAGGGCCTCACCCGCGACGAGCTCGAGCGGCGCACCGCCGCGCCGCTGGCCTACGCGGACGAGGTCACCGTCCTGGCGCCGCCCGTCCGCTGACCGTGGGCGCGGGCCGCGCCCGCGCCGAGCACGCACGGCTCCGACCGTCGCCCGACGCCGGCCGCGCGCTGCCCGCCACCCACCCGGGTCGGGGGCAGTAGGGCTCTGCCCCGCCGGCGTGGGCAGAGGTCGACTGCCCCGGAGTCATCGCCCTGGAGCAGCGGCGCACCGCCTCTGGCGCCCCCCGCCGGACGGCCCGGCCGGTGACCGCGCCGTCCCGCCGGCCGACGTGCCCGGCCGCCGCCGGCCTCCGGCGTCCCCCGTTCGCCTGCCGGCCGCCGACACTTCAAGCCCGTAGTGTTTCGCCCGTACGAGAACGGGCAGGACGCGATCATGCTCGCGCAGTGCACCGTCGTCGTGCCGACGATCGGACGTCCCTCCCTCGACGTCCTGCTCGACGCGCTCGCCGCTGCTCCCGGCCCGCGCCCGGCCGAGCTGATCGTGGTCGACGACCGTCCCACCGGCGAGCCGCTGGACCCCGACCGCCCCGGCCTCCCGCCGGTCCGCGTCGTGCGCACCGGCGGCGGCGGTCCCGCCCGGGCCCGCAATCTCGGGTGGCGCACCGCCCGCACCGAGTGGGTCGCCTTCCTCGACGACGACGTCGTGACCGACCCCGACTGGTACGAGCGGCTGGCCGCCGACCTCACCGACCTGCCCGACGACGTCGCCGGCAGCCAGGGACGGGTTCGCGTGCCGCTGCCCGCGGACCGCCGGCCCACCGACTGGGAGCGCGGCACCGCGGGCCTGGCCACCTCCAGCTGGATCACCGCCGACCTCGCCTACCGCCGCAGCGCGCTCGCCGCGGTCGGCGGCTTCGACGAGCGCTTCCCCCGCGCCTTCCGCGAGGACTCCGACCTCGCGCTGCGGGTCATGGACACCGGCTCCCGGCTCGTGCGCGGCGAGCGGTGGATCACCCACCCGGTCCGCCCCACCGACCGCTGGGTCAGCGTCCGGGTGCAGGCCGGCAACGCCGACGACGTGCTCATGCGCCGGCTGCACGGGCCGGACTGGCGGGACCGGGCCGACGCCGCGCTCGGCCGCCGCCCCCAGCACACGGCGGTCACCGCCGCCGCCCTGGCCGCCGTCGGCCTGGCCGCCGCCCGCCGGCCCCGCGCCGCGCTCGCCGCGGCGGCCGCCTGGGCCGCGGGCACCGCCGAGTTCGCCTGGCGCCGCATCGCCCCCGGCCCGCGCGACCGCGCCGAGGTGACCACGATGCTGGCCACCAGCGTGCTCATCCCGCCGCTGGCCACCTGGCACTGGCTGCGCGGGGTGGTCCGGCACGTGGGCGTGCCGCGGTGGCGCGGCCTGCCCGACCTGGTGCTCTTCGACCGCGACGGCACGCTGGTGCACGACTTCCCCTACAACGGCGACCCGGAGTGGGTGCGCCCGGTCGACGGGGCGCAGCAGGCCCTCGACCGGCTGCGCGCCCGCGGGGTGCGGGTCGGCGTCGTCAGCAACCAGTCCGGGGTCGCCCGCGGGCTCATCACCACCGACCAGGTGGACGCCTGCATGAAGCGCCTCGACGAGCTGCTCGGCCCCTTCGAGACGGTGCAGGTGTGCCCGCACGGCCCGGACGACGGCTGCGCCTGCCGCAAGCCCGCCCCGGGCATGGTGCTGGCCGCGTGCGAGGAGCTCGGCGTCGACCCGTCCCGCTGCGTCGTCATCGGCGACATCGGCGCCGACGTCGAGGCGGCCGCCGCCGCCGGTGCGCGCGGCATCCTGGTGCCCACCCCGGTCACCCGCCGCGAGGAGGTGGCGGCCGCGTCGCAGCGCGCCGCTAGCCTGCCCGAGGCGGTCGACGACGTCCTGGCCGGGCTGTGGTGAGCGCCCCGCGGACCGTCCTGGTCGCCCGGCTGGACAACGCGGGCGACGTGCTCCTGCAAGGCCCCCTCGTGCGGGCCGTCGCGCACGGCGCCGACCGCGTCGTGCTGCTCGCCGGGCCCGCCGGCGCGGCCGCGGCCGGGCTGCTCCCCGACGTCGACGAGGTGTGGACCTGGGCCTGCCCGTGGATCCTCGGCGACCCGCCGCCGGTCGCCGCCGACGACCTCGCCGCGCTCACCGCGCGCGTGGGGGCGCTCGCGCCCGACGAGGCGGTCATCTCCACGTCGTTCCACCAGTCGCCCCTGCCCCTGGCGCTGGTGCTGCGCGCGGCGGGCGTGCCCCGCATATCGGCGATCAGCGTGGACTACCCCGGCACGCTGCTCGACGTCCGCCACCGCGTCGAGGACGACCTGCCCGAGCCCGAGCGGGCGCTCTCGCTCGCCCGGGCCGCCGGGTTCGAGCTGCCGGCCGGCGACGACGGCCGGCTGGCGGTGCGACGACCCCTGCCCCCGGTCGCGCACGCCCCCGGCTACGTCGTCGTCCACCCCGGCGCCTCGGTGCCCGCCCGGGCGTGGCCGGCGCACCGCTGCGCCGAGGCGGTCGAGGCGCTCGCCGACGCCGGCCACCGGGTGCTGGTCACCGGCGGGCCGGGGGAGCGCGAACTCACCGCCGCCGTCGCCGGCACCCGCGGCGTCGACCTCGGCGGGGCCACCTCGCTGGCGGAGATGGCCGCGCTGCTCGACGGCGCCGCGGCGGTCGTCGTCGGCAACACCGGGCCTGCGCACCTGGCCGCCGCCGTCGGCACGCCGGTCGTCTCGCTGTTCTCGCCGGTGGTCCCGGCCGTGCGCTGGGCGCCGTACGGCGTGCCCAGCGTGCTGCTGGGCGACCAGTCGGCCCCCTGCGCCGGCACCCGGGCCCGCGAGTGCCCCGTGCCCGGCCACCCCTGCCTCACCGAGGTGACCGCCTCCGACGTGGTCGCCGCGGTGGAGAAACTGCTCGCGGTCCAGCAGCCGGCCGCCGAGCGCACCCCTCGCCCAGCCCACGCGGCGGCGACGAGCACCCGGGTGAGAGCGTGAAGATCCTGATCTGGCACGTGCACGGTTCGTGGACGACGGCGTTCGTCCAGGGCGGCCACGAGTACCTGCTCCCGGTGACGCCGGGCCGCGACGGCGACGGGCTCGGCCGGGCCCGCACCTGGGACTGGCCGGCGTCCGCGCGGGAGGTGACCCCCGCCCAGCTGCGGGACGAGGACCAGCCCGACGTCGTGGTGCTGCAGCGCCGGCGCGACCTGGAGCTGTGCCGCGAGTGGCTGGGGCGGGAACCGGGCCGCGACCTGCCCGCGGTGTTCCTGGAGCACAACGCGCCCGGGCTGGAGCCGGGTGACGGGCCGGTCCCGCACACCCGGCACCCGGTGGCCGACCGCGACGACATCCCGATCGCGCACGTCACCCACTTCAACGAGCTCTTCTACGACAACGGCCGGGCGCCGACGACGGTGATCGAGCACGGCATCGTCGACCCGGGGGAGCGGTGGACCGGCGAGCTGGCCCGCGCCGCCGTCGTCACCAACGAGCCGGTCCGCCGCGGGCGCACCGTGGGCGCCGACCTGCTGCCCGGGCTGGCCGCGGTCGCGCCGGTCGACGTCTTCGGCATGGGGCTCACCGGGCTGCACGAGCGGTACGGGCTGGACCCGGCGCGGGTCGCCCTGTTCGACGACCCGCCGCAGCACGCCATGCATGCCGAGCTCGCCCGCCGCCGCGTGTACGTGCACCCGGTGCGATGGACGTCGCTGGGCCTCTCGCTGCTGGAGGCGATGCACCTGGGCATGCCCGTGGTCGCGCTGGCCACCACCGAGGTGGTCGAGGCGGTGCCCGCCGACGCCGGCGTCATCTCCACGCGCCCGGAACGTCTCTGGCAGGGGGTGCGCCGGTTCCTCGACGACCCCGACGCCGCCCGGCTGGCCGGCAAGGCCGCCCGTGCGGCCGCACTGGAGCGCTACGGCCTGGCGCGCTTCCTGCGCGACTGGGACGCACTCCTCGAGGAGGTGACGAGGTGAGGACCGACCCGCTGGGCGCGTACCCGCTCAAGGTCGACCTGGTGTCCGAGCACGCCAGCCCGCTCGCCGCGATCGGCGGTGTGGACGCCGGCGGGCAGAACGTGCACGTCGCGGCGCTGGCGGCGGGGCTCGCGCAGCGCGGGCACGAGGTCACCGTGCACACCCGCCGGGACGACGCGTCGCTGCCCGAGCGGGTGGTGGTGCAGGACGGCTACAACGTCGTGCACGTCACCGCCGGGCCGGCCGAGCCGCTGCCGAAGGACGAGCTCCTGCAGCACATGCCGGCCTTCGCGCGGGTGCTGCGGCACGGCTGGGCCGCGCAGCGCCCCGACGTCGTGCACGCGCACTTCTGGATGAGCGGCCTGGCCTCGGTGGAGGCCTCGGCCAGCCTGCTCGCGCCCGTGCCGGTGCTGCAGACCTTCCACGCACTCGGCTCGGTCAAGCGCCGGCACCAGGGCGACGCCGACACCTCGCCTGCCGAGCGGGTCGACCTCGAGCGCGGGCTGTGCCGCGACGTGGCGCACGTGGTCGCCACCTGCTCCGACGAGGTGTTCGAGCTGCGCCGCCTGGGGCTGACCAGCGACCGCGTCTCGGTCGTGCCCTGCGGCGTCGACACCTCGGTGTTCACGCCCCGCGGCCCGGTCGCCCCGCGCGGGGACCGGAAGCGGCTGCTGGTCCTGGGCCGGCTGGTGGAGCGCAAGGGGCAGGACGACGCCGTCCGGGCGCTGCGCGCGGTGCCCGACGCCGAGCTCGTGGTGGTCGGCGGCCCCGCGGCCGGGGAGCTCGACGCCGATCCCGAGGTGCGCCGGCTGCGCGTCCTCGCCGGCGAGGCCGGCGTCGCCGACCGCCTGGTGTTCACCGGCGCCGTCGCCCGCGCCGACGTCCCGGCGTGGATCCGCTCGGCCGACGTCGTCCTCGCCGTCCCCCGGTACGAGCCGTTCGGCATCACGCCGCTGGAGGCCATGGCCTGCGCCCGGCCTGTCGTGGCCACCGCGGTCGGCGGGCTGCAGGACACCGTCGTCGACGGGGTCACCGGCGACCTCGTGCCCCCGCGCGACCCCGAGCGCCTCGGCGCGGTGCTCGCCGCGCTGCTCGACGACGACGGGCGGCGCGCCGCCTACGGCGCCGCGGGCGTGGAGCGGGCGCGCACCCGCTACCGCTGGGCCCGCGTCGTCGCCGACACCGAAACCGTCTACCGCCAGGTGCTCACCCGGCGCAGTCCCGTGGAGGTCGCCCGATGAGCGTCAGCCCGCACTCCTTCTTCGAGAACGTCGTGACGCAGGAGCAGGAGGTACCGGCGCCGGACACCTGCACCCACCTGACCGGGGCCGACCACGTCGCCTCGCTGCGCAACGCGCTGCGCTCCCTGGAGGAGCAGCTGCCGGTGCTGGACCGCTGGGGCCGGCTGCTGGCCGACGTCCTGTGCGGGCCGTCCCGGGGCCGGCTGCTGGCGGCGGGCAACGGCGGCAGCGCCGCGCAGGCCCAGCACCTCACCGCCGAGCTGGTGGGCCGCTACCGGGCCGACCGCCCGCCGTTCTCCGCGATCTGCCTCACCGCGGAGACCTCCTCGCTGACCGCGATCGCCAACGACTACCCGGCCGACGAGCTGTTCGCCCGGCAGGTGGAGGCGCACGGCCGCGAGGGCGACGTCCTCGTCCTGCTGTCGACGTCGGGCCGCTCGCCCAACGCGGTCGCCGCGGCCCGGCGCGCCCGCGAGTGCGGCATCACCACGCTGGCGATCACCGGCCCGGCGCCCAACCCGCTCGCCGCCGCGGCCGACGACGCGGTCTGCATCGACTCCCCGTGGACGGCCACCGTGCAGGAGTGCCACCTGGCCGCCCTGCACCTGGTCTGCGCCGCCTTCGACGCCGCCGTGCTGGCCGAGCCGCCGCGGGTGCCGACGGGGCCGTCGTTCGAGGCGGCGAAGTGAGCGGCCGGTCGCTGGTCGTCGTCGGGGACGCGCTGCTCGACGTCGACCTCGTCGGCACCGCGTCGCGGCTGACCCCCGACGCCCCGGTGCCGGTGGTGGAGGACGTCGAGCGGCGGGAGCGCCCCGGCGGGGCGGCGCTGGCGGCGGTCATCGCCGCCGCGGCGGGCTCCCGCGAGGTGGTGCTCGTGGCCCCGATGGACACCGACGAGGACGCCGACCGGCTGCGCGCCCTGCTCGCCGGGCGGGTGCGGCTGATCGGGATCCCGGCCACCGGCGGCACCGCCGTCAAGCAGCGGGTGCGGGTGGGCGACCACTCCGTCGCGCGGCTGGACAGCGGCGCCCCTGTCGCCGTGCTGGGCGAGCTCCCCGCCGCGGCGGCGGAGGCGATCCGCGACGCCGCCGCCGTCCTCGTCGCCGACTACGGCCGGGGGACGACGGCGGACGCGGCCGTGCGCGCGGCGCTGGCCGAGGCCCGGGGCCCCGTGGTCTGGGACCCGCACCCGCGCGGCGCCGACCCGGTGCCCAGCGCGCGGCTGGTGACCCCCAACGGCGCCGAGGCGGCCCGGGTGGTCCGGGGCGTCGACGGCGAGGGGCTCGCCGCCACCGGGGCCCGCGCGGAGGCGCTCATCCGGCACTGGGGCGTCGGCGCGGTCGCGGTGACGATGGGGGCCCGCGGCGCACTGCTCTCCTACGGCACCGGTGCCCCGATGGTCGTGCCCGCGCTCGCGGTGAGCGGCGGCGACACCTGCGGCGCCGGTGACTCGTTCGCGGCGGCCGCGGCGCTGGCCCTCGCCGACGGCGCGGTGACCGGCGAGGCGGTGGCCGCCGCGGTGGCGTTCGCCTCGGCGTTCGTCGCCCGCGGGGGCGCCACCGCATGGGACGCCGACGAGCGGGCCGAGGCGGCAGCGCCCGAGCCCGGTGCGGAGGCCGTCATCGCGCGGGTGCGCGCCGCCGGGGGCACCGTCGTCGCCACCGGGGGCTGCTTCGACCTGCTGCACCCCGGGCACGTCGCCACGCTGCGCGCTGCCCGCGGCCTGGGCGACTGCCTCGTCGTGTGCATCAACTCCGACGACTCGGTGCGCCGGCTGAAGGGCCCGTCGCGGCCGCTGGTCACCGCGCCGGACCGCGCGCGGGTGCTCGAGGCGCTGGAGTTCGTCGACGCCGTGGTGGTCTTCGACGAGGACACCCCCACGCAGGTGCTCGACCGGCTGCGTCCCGACGTCTGGGCCAAGGGTGGCGACTACGCCGGCGCGGACCTGCCCGAGGCCGAGGCGCTGCGCAGCTGGGGCGGCCAGGCCGTCGTCCTGCCCTACCTCGACGGGCACTCGACCACCGCCCTGGTCGAGCGCTCGCGCGTGTGAAGGACGGCATGGACCCAGCGGCGTCTCCCGGTGGCCCTCCTGCAGGGACCCGCCGCGAGCCTGCGAGTGGCGGGGGGCAGGAGGGTCCTTCTTCCGTCGCGGTCGTCCTGCGGCCGCTGGGGCTGGGTGACCTGCTCACCGGCGTGCCCGCCATCCGGGCGGTGCGGGCCGCCGTGCCCGGGCACCGGCTCGTGCTGGCGACGACGACAGCGCTGCAGCCCCTGGCCGAGCTGATCGACGCCGTCGACGAGGTGCTGCCCGCCCGCGAGCTGGAACCGCTCGACTGGTCGGGCCCGCCCCCGGAGCTCGCCGTCGACCTGCACGGCAAGGGCCCGGCCTCGCACGTGGTCGTCGCCGACCTGCACCCGCGGCGGCTGCTCACCTTCGCCAGCCCCGGCTACCCCGGGCCCACCTGGTACCCCGACGAGCACGAGGTCCGGCGCTGGTGCCGGCTGGTCGCCGAGGGGCTCGGCGTCGCGGCCGACCCCGACGCGCTCGACATCGCGGTGCCGGCCGTGCCCCCGCCGGTGCGCGGGGCGACCGTGGTGCACCCGGGGGCCGCGTTCCCCGGCCGACGCTGGCCCGCCGACCGGTTCGCCGCCGTCGCCCGGCACCTCGCCGGCCAGGGCCACGACGTGCGGATCACCGGCGGCCCGGCGGAGGTCGAGCTCGCCCGGTCGGTGGCCGCCGCGGCGGGGCTGCCCGCGTCGGCGGTGCTGGCCGGCCGGACGACGTCGCTGGAGCTGGCCGCGGTGGTGGCGACCGCGCGGCTGGTCGTGTGCGGTGACACCGGCGTCGCCCACCTGGCGAGCGCCTACCGGCGACCGTCGGTGGTGCTCTTCGGCCCGGTCTCACCCGCTCTGTGGGGGCCGCCGCCGCGCCCGCAGCACGTGGTGCTCTGGCACGGCGACGGCACCGGGGACCCCTGGGGCACCGAGCTGGACCCCGCGCTGGCCCGCATCACCGTCGAGGAGGTCCTGGCTGCCTTGCCGCAGGCGGTCGGCCACGCCCGGGAGAGCTGATCCCCGGGAAAGCTGATCATGGCGCGTCCACCCTCGCGGTGGGCGGCGCGGGAGGACGCGCTGCCGTGCGGGAGGACGCCGGCGCTCGGCCCCCGCGCCCCCGACCTGGGTCTCGGGACGCTCTGCCTCTGAGTGCAGGGGCACTCAGAGGCAGAGCTCGCAGCAGGACGTCAGCCGCGTTGGCGGAGGGCGTCGAAGAGCACCAGCTGCAGGTCCTCCTCGTCGACGGCCGAGTACGCCGCCCCGCCGGTGGCCTCGGCGATCTGCTCGAGCGCGCTGAGGTCGGCGTCCGGACCCAGGGCCACGCCGATCACCTTGACCGGCCGCTCCGGGTCGGCCTCGGCGCCCAGCGTGCCCAGCAGGGCGTCGAGGCTGGTCCCCTCGCCGTCGTCCTCGTTCGTCCCGTCCGTGACGATCAGGACGCTGTTCACCGCGGTCGGGTCGAAGTAGTTGTCCCGGGCAGCGCGCACGGCGGCCAACGTGGTGTCGTACAGCCCGGTCCCGCCGGGGGTCAGTCGCTCGGGGATGGTGTCCAGCTGCTCGTCGAGCACCTCGCGCTGGGTCTGCCCGTCGACCGAGGCGTCGAGCTCGCGGGTGGGCACCAGCTCGGTCCAGTCCTGGTCGCCCTCCAGCTCGTAGGCGAACGCCCACAGGCCCAGGGCGTAGTCGTCGGGCACCAGGGTGAGCGTGCTCTTGGCGGCGTCCCGCGCGAGGGTGGCCCGCGTGCCGCCGCCGACCGGGGCCTGCATCGACGTGGAGACGTCGAACACCGTCAGGACGCGCGACGGGGCGGCCAGGCTGGAGAGCCGGGTCAGCAGCCCCTGCACCTGCGGGGCGTCGAGGACCAGCACCTCGGGGGCCGCCTCGGCGATCCCGGTCTCCGCGCCGGCGCCGGGCGGGGCGTCGCCCTCGGGCCCGCGGAAGCCGGCGTCGCGGACGGCGTCCTGCGCCTCCTGCGACAGCAGGACGTCGGTGACGACCTCGACGGCCCGCGCCTGGGCGTCGGCCGGGGCGCCGACGCGCAGCACCGGGTAGTCCAGCACGGGGGAGCCCTCGGCCGGGTAGACCGCCACGAGGGCGGCGTCCTCGGCTTCCTGGTGGATGGCGTAGACCTCCTGCTCGCTCACCGGCACCAGCGGGGCGTCGTCACCGCCCTCGCTACCGGCGGTCAGCGCCTCGCCCGCGGAGAGCTCGGTGCTCCGGGCGGCGGCGAGCACGGCGGCCACCACCGCGTTGTCGGCGTCGGTGTCCCCACCCAGGGCGGTGCGGACCGCAGCCAGGGCGGAGAGCGCCTCGGCGCTGGCGGCGAGGTCCGGCACGGCCAGCGGCCGATCGGTGCCCAGCGCCTCGGCCCAGCCAGGTCCGGCTTCGGCCCACCCGAGCTCGTCGACGACGGTCTCGCTGGTGGCCAGGACGACGGGGGAGACCGCCATCGAGCCCACCTGCTCCAGCTCGGCGCCGCCGGCGACGCGGGCCGGCCACAGCGACGAGTCAGGCACCCACACGTCGGGCAGCGACTCCTCGTCGAGCGCCCCGAGGTCACCCGCGGTCTGCAGCGGCTGCTGGGCGGTCACCTCCGCGCTGACGCACAGCGCGTCGTCAGGGGACTCGACCGAGCTCAGCAGCTCCTCGGTCAGCGCGCCCAGCTCCGGGGCGACTGCGACGTCGACCGTGACCTCCTCGTCGCAGCCGCCGCTACCGGCCACCCACCAGACGAGGCCGCCGAGGGCCAGGGCGATCGCCAGGCCGGCGGCGACGAGCGCGAAGGGCACCGAACGGCGCGTGGCTGCGGGAATTGCGTGACGGCCCATGCTCGCTCTCTGAGGTCGACTCGAGGTGGGTGCGGCTCCCCCAGAGCTCGCCGCTCCAGACTAGATGTGTCCCGCGTCGCTCCGGGGTGACACTCGTCGCACGAATCGTGACGGAGGGTCAGGCGGTGGCGGTGGCGCTGGCGGTGGCGACCGCCGCCCCGGCCGCCCGCTGGGAGGCGAACCACGCGACGGTGCGGCGCAGGCCCTCCTCGGAGGTCACCTGCGGGCGCCAGTCCAGCAGCCGCTCGGCGCGGCTGGTGTCGGGCCGGCGCACCTTGGGGTCGTCGACGGGCAGGGGGATGTGGTCGATGGGGGAGTCCGAGCCGGTGAGCTCGACGATCCACCGGGCCAGCGCGAGCATCGACAGCTCGTCGGGGTTGCCGATGTTGACCGGCCCGGGGTGGTCGGAGAAGGCCAGCGCCAGGATGCCCGCGACCGTGTCGTCGACGTAGCAGATCGAGCGGGTCTGCGAGCCCGTCCCGGCGACGGTGAGCGGCCGGCCGTCCAGCGCCTGGTTGACGAAGGCGGGGATGGCGCGGCCGTCGTCGGCCCGCATCCGGGGCCCGTAGGTGTTGAAGATGCGGACGATGCCGGTGTCGGTGCCCTTCGACGTCCGGTAGGCGGTGGTCATCGCCTCGCTGAACCGCTTGGCCTCGTCGTAGACGCCGCGCGGGCCCACCGGGTTGACGTTGCCCCAGTACTCCTCGGTCTGCGGGTGCTGGAGCGGGTCGCCGTACACCTCGGAGGTGGAGGCCAGCACGTACCGGGCGCCCTTGTCGTGGGCCAGGCCCAGGGTGTGCAGGGTGCCCAGGCTGCCGACCTTGAGCGTCTCGATCGGCATCTTGAGGTAGTCGATCGGGCTCGCCGGCGAGGCGAAGTGCAGCACCAGGTCCACCGGACCGGGGACGTGCACGTAGTCGGTGACGTCGCAGCGGACCAGCCGGAACCCCGGGTGCTCCATCAGGTGGGAGACGTTCTCGGGTGCGCCGGTGAGGAAGTTGTCGAGGCAGACCACCTCGACGTCGCGCGCCAGCAGCTGCTCGCAGAGGTGCGAGCCGAGGAAGCCCGCGCCTCCGGTGACCACCGCCCGCCGGATGGTGCGTGCCTGGCGTACCGGTCCGTCGACCATGCCCGTTGCCCTCCTGCGCTCCGCGCGGTGCGCACTCCCGTGGACGCACCTGGCGGGCGTCCTACCCGTAGATCAACTACGCACACACTTCGAGGCCGAAGTGTTGCCTCCCGGCGACCGCGGCCGTCCGCCCCCTGATGCGGACGGGCCGCCGGCCTCCCGGAGGAGGCCGGCGGCCCGCCGGTGGTACGTCCTTGCTCAGCCCTCGTACGGCTCCTCGTCGGGGATGGCGTTCGTCGGCGGGGTGGCCGGCTCGCCGTCGAACTCCTCGATCGGGGCGTCACCGATGTCGGTGATCCGGACGGGCTGGACCTCCTCGGAGCCGTTGCCCACGATGCGCTCGATGGTCATGCCGCTCGTGCCCATGTGGCTCTCCTCGGAGTAGCGGAAGGGCGCGAAGACCGGGCCCTCCCACTCGCTGCCGACGGCCTCGACGGCCTCGACCAGACCCTCGCGGGTCGGGTTCTGGCCGGCCGCCTGCAGGGCCTGGGCCATGGTGTAGGCCTGCGCC
The DNA here is from genome assembly GCF_021698975.1 of Blastococcus sp. KM273128. Lineage (GTDB taxonomy): Bacteria > Actinomycetota > Actinomycetes > Mycobacteriales > Geodermatophilaceae > Blastococcus. Next base: position 20,299 of record NZ_SSXA01000048.1, read on the forward strand.
ATGCCGTAGACGCGGTAGTTGGTCAGCTCGCCCTCGCCGCCGCACTCGTCCCAGATCCGCTGGAACTCCTGGATCCACGGGTTGTCGGTCATGTCGACCGTCGGCAGGTAGCCGGTGGTCAGCGCGCCGTCCAGCAGGGCGGCGTCGGAGACCTGGCCCTCGCTGAAGCGGTTGAGCAGGCTGCCGACCAGCGTCGGGTCCGAACCCACGTTGGAGTAGAACCACTGCGGGTCGTAGCCGAGCTGCAGCGCGGTCAGCTGCGACAGCGCGGTGTAGCTGGGCACGTTGAAGCCGACGACGAAGTCGGCTCCGGCCGCCTGCAGCGCCGCGATCTGCGGGCCGACGTTGGTGTTGCCCGGGGTGTACCGCTCGGCCGCGACGATCTGGTCGTCGATGTACTGGCGGATGCCGGCCTCGCCGTCCTCGCCGAAGTCGTCGTCCTGGAGGAACAGACCGACCTGCGCGTCGGGAAAGTTCTCGGCGATGTACTCGCCGATGATCTTGCCCTCGCTCATGTAGTCGGTCTGCCAGCCGAACGACATCGGGTACTCCTCGGGGTTGTCACCCCAGAGGAGCGAGCCGGAGGAGACGAACAGGTCGGGGACGCCCTCGTCGTTGAGGAAGTCGAGCACGGCGCTGTGGGTCGGCGTGCCCAGGCCGGACATCATCGCGAAGATCTCGTCCTCGAGGACGAGCTCGTTGGTCACCTGGCTGGTCTGGGTGGGGTTGTACGCGTCGTCGCGGAAGATGAACTCGATCTCCCGGTCGTAGATCCCACCCTCCTGGTTCAGGCACTCGAAGTAGGCCTGCACACCGGTGGGGATCTCGCTGTAGCCGGGGGCAGCCACACCGGTCAGCGGGTAGTGCGCGCCGAGCCGGATCGTGTCCGCGGTGACGCCGATGTCGGAGGCCTCGTTCTCACCCCCACCGCCGCCGGAGCCGCCGCCGCTGTCGTCGCTGCCGCCGCAGGCGGCGACGGTGGACAGGACGGTCGCCGCGGCGATCGTGGTCATGAGACGTCGGGAGGATCTGGACAACGGTGCTCCTCTGGTGCGGCCCGGGCATCGGTGCCCGGGAGTCGGTGGGGGGAGGTGGTGCAGGAGTCGCGTGCGGCGGATGGAGGGGGTCGCCCTCACCCCCTGCTGCTCGCGCCGTCGGCGCCGGCCTGGGCCATGGCCCGCTTGGCCTTGCGGGTCATCCAGCGGAGGCGGATGGTGCCCACGAAGCCCGCCGGGACGAAGATCATCACCACGATGAGCACGACGCCGTAGACGAACGGCGCCAGCTGGGCGGCCTCGGTCTGGCTGAGCCCGAAGTCGCCGCCGAGGTTGGTGACGAACGGCGGCAGGAAGACCAGCAGCGCCGAGCCGAGCAGCGCGCCCAGCAGGCTGCCGAGGCCGCCGATGACGATCGCGGTGAGCAGCGAGAGCGACAGCACGATCGTGAAGCCGCTGGGTGCCGCGAGGCGGACGACGATGGCCAGCACGCCGCCGGCGAGGCCGGCCGCGGCGGCGCTGACGACGAACGCCAGCACCCGCCAGGCGCCGAGGTTGATGCCGGACAGCTCGGCGGCCACCTCCTGGTCGCGCACCGCCCGCCAGGTGCGCCCGATGCGGCTGCGGATCAGGTTGGCCAGGAAGAAGTAGGTGATCAGCAGGCAGATCGCGCCGACGTAGGCCAGCCACTTGGTGCTCGAGGCGGAGTTGCCCGAGACGGTGTCGATGAAGCTGCTGAACCACTCCGGCGCCTGCGGGGCGCGCACCCGCATGCCCTGCTCGCCGCCGAAGGTGTCGTGGAAGTAGATCGCCAGGCCGGGGAGGCCGACGGCCAGGGCCAGCGTCGCGCCGGCGAGGTACGGGCCGTGCAGCCGGGCCGCGGCCACGCCGACCAGCGCGCCGATCGCGGTCGCGACCACGATGGAAGCCAGCAGGATGACCGGCAGGGGCAGCGGCTCCTCGGCGTCGAGGAGCAGCGCCGTCGTGTAGGCACCGGCCGCCATGAGCGCGCCGTGGCCCAGCGAGATCTGGCCGTTCATGCCGGTGAGGACGGTCAGGCCGCCGGCCGCGATGGCGTAGTAGCTCAGCGTCGCGAGCTGCGAGTTCTGGAACGGGCTGGTGATCTCCAGGATCACCACCGCCAGCACGGCGCAGACGGCCAGCACCAGCAGGTGGCGCAGCAGCGTGGACTGCGGCAGGAACGAGCGGCCGGACGTGGCCGGGGCCGAGGGGGCGTCGCCGCCGGCGGTCGCCTTGACCGGGGCGTCGCTGCTCGCCTTGCCGGCGGTACCGGTGGAAGCGGGGCTCTGCAGGTCGCTCATCGTCATGCCCTCCGAGCCGTCGCGCTGCTGAACAGGCCACCCGGTCGCACCAGCAGCACGACGATCAGGATGACCAGGGCGGAGATGTTGACCAGCGCGCTGCCGCGCGGGGCGTAGCCGCTCACGTAGCTGAGCGCCAGGCCGAGGATCAGCCCGCCGACGATCGCGCCGACCGGGGAGTCCAGGCCGCCGATGATCGCGGCGACGAAGCCGAACACGATCAGCGCGTCCATGTAGGCCGGCCACACGAAGGTGCCGCCGGCGATCAGCAGCCCCGAGAGCGAGCCGACGACGGCGGCCAGGCCCCAGCCCAGGGTGAGCATGCCGCCCACCTTGACGCCCAGGAGCCGGGCGACCTCCTGGCTGAACGCGGAGGCGCGCATCGCCAGGCCGACCCGGGTGAACCGGAAGAGCGCCACCAGCAGCGCCATGACCAGCAGCACCGAGCCGATGACGTAGATGCTGGTCGGGGTCAGCGGGATGGTGGAGTCGCCGATCTCCAGGCCGCGCACGCCGAACGGCGTCGGGAAGGACTGGAACGACGAGCCGAAGATGATCGCGATCGACGCCTGGATGGCGACGAAGAGCCCGAGGGTCACGATGACGGCGTTGAGCTCGGGGCCGCCCTCGACCGGTCGGATGATGACCCGCTCGACGATCGCGCCCAGGACGAAGCCGGACGCGAGGGCGACCACGAGGGCGACCCAGTAGGACTGGCCGGCCTGGATCAGGGCCAGTGCGATGAACGTCGTGGCCGCGGCCATCGAGCCCTGGGCGAAGTTGACGATGCGGGTCGACCGCCAGATGAGCACCAGGGCCAGGGCGAAGGCCGAGTAGATCATGCCCTGGGTCAACCCGGTGAGGGTCACGTTGACGAAGTAGTCCACGGAGGAGGATGCCTTCCTGGCTGTGCGGGGAGGGTCAGAAACCGAGGTAGGCGTGCCGGAGGTCCTCGTCGGCCATCAGCGTGCTGGCGGAGTCGGTGACGACCACCTTGCCGAGGTTGAGGACGACGCCGACGTCGGCGACCGACAGGGCGCTGCGGGCGTTCTGCTCGACGAGCAGCACCGAGAGCCCCTCGGAGTCGACCAGCTGGCGGAGCAGCCCGAAGATCTGGGCGACGATCCGCGGGGCCAGGCCCAGCGAGGGCTCGTCGAGCAGCAGGATGCGCGGCTTGGCCAGGAGCGCGCGGCCGATGACCAGCATCTGCCGCTCACCGCCCGAGAGCGTGTGCGCCGCGTTGTTCCGCCGCTCGGCGATGCGCGGGAAGAGGTCGTAGACGCGGTCGAACTCGCTGCGGTCGACCTTGCCGCGGAAGAGCGACCCGACGCGCAGGTTCTCGTCGACGGTCAGCTCGGCGATGACGCCGCGGCCCTCGGGCACGTGCGCCATGCCCTTGGCCACCATCGACTCGACCGGGGCCTTGGTGATGTCCTCGCCGTCGAGCACGACCCGGCCGGAGACCGGCCGGACGAGACCGCTGATCGTGCGCAGCAGGGTGGTCTTGCCGGCCCCGTTGGCGCCGAGGACGGCGGTGATCCGACCGGTCTCGGCGGCCAGGGTGACGCCGTCGAGGGCGCGGACCGGCCCGTAGGCGGAGGTGAGCCCCTCCACCTCGAGCAGGCGGGTGGCGGTGCCGGTGCCGCCGGTGGCCGACAGGGCGGTGCTGCCGTGGGTCTCAGGCATGGGGGCGTCCTCCCTCGGCGTGGGTGAGCTCGGCGGCGTCGGCCTCGGCGTCGACCGCGTCGCCGAGGTAGGCCTCGGTGACGGCGGGGTCGGCCTGGACCTCGGCGGGCGTGCCGGCGGCGATCTGCTTGCCGGAGTCGAGCACGGTGATCCGGTCGCAGACCCGCATGACCAGGTCCATGTGGTGCTCGACGAGGAGCACGCTCATCCGGCCGACGACCGAGCGGATCAGCTCGCCGAGCTCGTGCATCTCGTCCTCGGACAGACCGCTGGCGGGCTCGTCGAGGAGCAGCAGCTCGGGCTCGGCGACCAGGGCGCGGGCCAGCGCGACCCGCTTCTGCACCGGGTAGGGCAGCGAGCCGGGGTAGCGGCCGGCGTAGTGCCCGGCGTTCAGCTCGGTCAGCGCGCGCATGGCCCGCTCGCGGAGCAGCCGCTCGTCCTTGTCCGACGTCGGCAGGGCCAGGAGGGCCGAGGCGAAGCCGGCGCGGGCGTGGCGGTGCGCCCCGACCATGACGTTCTCGAGCACGGTCATGCCGGGGAAGAGGCCGACGCCCTGCAGCGTGCGGGCGATGCCCAGCGAGGTGAGCTTGCTCGGCTTCAGCCGTCGCATCTCCTCGCCGCGCCAGACGATGCGGCCCGACGTGGGGCGCACCAGGCCGCAGGCGACGTTGAACAAGGTGGTCTTGCCGGCCCCGTTGGGGCCGATGAGGCCGTGCACCTGGCCCGGTTCGACGGTCACGGAGACGTCGGTGAGGGCCAGCACGCCGCCGAAGGCGACGTTGATCCCGGTCATCTCGAGCCGGGCGGTGGGCGTCTTCTCCGGTGTTCGCTGGCTGCCGGTCGGCTGCGCCAAGGGGCCCACTGCTCCTCTGCATCGGTGCGGCACCACCCGGGGGACGGGTGGTGGCGGTCGGGTCGCGAGTACGTCCGGCTGAGCCTGCCCGACCGTGTCACCGGTCACAATGGGCGCACCGCACAGGGATGACAAGAGCGTGTTGTGCTGTGCGTCGACCTGTTGCCAGGTCGATATGCGGGCCGCGTTCCGGGCCCGGACGGGCTCGGCGGAGGCCGGTGAGCCCGGCCTCGATTGGGTCACAACTGCGCCCCGGCGTGCATGCCCGTGGGAGCCCGACCGCACAATGGGCGCTGAGCACAGTCCCGTGCTCGTCGTGTTGTGCTGACAGCGGTGCGCCAGGAGGTCGACGAGTGCAGCCCTTCCGCCCGGAGGTGGCGACGAGGCTCGCGGAGCTCGCGCCGCGCCTGCTGCAGCAGCTCGACGCGATGACCGACCGGATGGTCGACGTGCTCGTCCGGACAGAGCCCGCCTACCGGGAGCTGGTCGAGGAGTCCGAGCAGGACCTGCGGGAGTCCACCCGGTCCAACCTGGAGGGCGGGCTGCGCTCGCTGGTGGCCGCGGCCGCGGGCAACGGGACGCCGCACCTGGCGTCGGCCCGGGCGGTGGGCGCGCGGCGGGCGGCGCAGGGGCTGCCGCTCGAGGCGGTGCTCCGGGCCTACCGGCTCGGCGGGCAGGTGACCTGGGAGACGCTGCTGGCGGTCTCCCGCGACGGGTCCGCCCACCACGACACCCTGCTGCTGGAGGTCGCCGGCTCGGTCTGGCGGACCAACGACGCCGAGTGCGCCGCCCTGGCCGAGGGCTACCGGCTGGAGCAGCGGCGCCTGGAGGGGATCGACGAGCGGACGCGCCAGCAGGCGCTGGACGGGCTGCTGGACGGCCGGGGCGGCGACCCGGCGTTCGTGCGGGGCGCCGCCGAGGTGCTGGGGCTGCCGCTGGACGGCCGGCTCATGGCGGTCGTGGCCCTGCCGGGGCCCGACGGCGCCCCGGCGCTGCCCTCCCCCGGGGAGGCGCTGCTGAAGCGGGGGGTGCGGTCGGTCTGGGGTGTGCGCGGCGACGCCCAGGTGGGGCTGATCGGGCTGGGGGCCACCCGCCCCGGTGACCTGCTGGCCCTGCTGCGTGGCTCGGCGCACGGGCCGGTCGGGGTGTCCGACGTCGTGGACGGCGCGCCGGCGGTGGGCACGGCCTACCGGCTCGCCGAGACCGCGGTGCGCACGCTGCCGGCGGGGGAGAGCCGGGTGGTCAGCATCGACGACCGGCTCCCCGAGGCGCTGCTGAGCAACTCGCCCGAGATCAGCTCCCGGCTGGTGGGGCAGTCGCTCGGCGGCCTGCTGGAGCTCCCCGAGGAAGAGCGCTCCGTGCTGCTGGACACGCTGGCCGCCTTCCTCGCCACCGACGGATCGCCGACGCGCGCCGCCGACGCCCTGTACTGCCACCGCAACACCGTGATGCACCGGCTGCGGCGCATCGAGTCGGTGACGGGCCGCAAGGTGACCGACCCCCGGTCACGGCTGCTCTGGCAGCTCGCGCTGCTGGGCACCGAGCACGCCCAGCCCGCCCGCCACTCCGCCTGAGAAAGGACCCCGTCCCTCTCACCACTCGCAGGCTCGTGGTGAGCCTCCGGACGGGGCCCTACTGGAGGTAGTTCTCCACCTGCTGCTCCGGGCGCACCTGCGCCTCGTCGGGGTCCTCGTCGTACTGGCGCTTGGCCCGGCGCTGCCGCAGGAGGTCCCAGCACTGGTCGAGGTCGGCCTCGAGCCTGCCCATGCGGGCCCGCGTCTCGTCGGTGTGCTCGCTGCTCTCGCGCAGGGCGTGCTCCTCGTCCACGAGGGCGTGGATGCGCTGCAAGATGTCCTGCTCGTCCATGCCCGGGTGCGTGCCCGGGGAGGCGGCCGTGAAACCGCGACCGCGGAGTCACCCCTCCCCGGGGACCCAGCCCTCCACGAAGGCGGCCAGCCGGCGGTGCACCGCGCCGCCCGCGCGCCCGAGCGCCAGCAGCGCGGCCCGGTCCAGCGGCACGCGGACGGTGCGCCGGCCGCCCGGCCGGGTGGCGACGGCGTGCCCGGCGGCGACCAGCTCGGGCCAGGGCCGGGCGAGCTGCGCGCGGACCCGGTCCAGCGCGGCCGCGGTGGGGCCGGCGTTGCCCTCCACCATCGCGGTGACGAAGGCCGGGTCGCTGCCGATGACCCTCGTGCCGTCGCGGAAGCTGCCGGCCGCGAGCGCCAGGGCGAGCGGCCCGGCCTCGGCCGCGGCACCGGCGAGCGCGGCGGCGAGCAGGTGCGGGACGTGGCTGATCGCGGCGACGGCGTCGTCGTGCTCGGCGGCGGTGACCGGTACGACCTCCGCGCCGACGGCCAGCGCCACCTCCGCGACCCGCAGCCACCGCGGCAGCTCGGTGTCGCGCTCCAGGCACAGCGCCCAGCGGGCGCCGGCGAACAGCCCCGGGTCGGTGGCGCCGTGGCCCGACCGCTCCGTGCCGCACATGGGGTGCCCGCCGACGAACCGTCCGGCCAGCGCGGGGCCCAGCGCGTCGAGCACCGGCACCTTGACCGAGCCCAGGTCGGTCACCGTGGCCTCGGGGGCGACCACCAGCCCGTCGAGCGCCGTCGCCATCGCCGGCAGCGGCACGGCCAGCACGACGACGCCGGAGAGCTCGCGGGAGATCTGCACCCCCCGCGCGGCCGCGGCGTCGCGGGCGGCGGGGTCGACGTCCCAGCCGGACACGGGACGCCCGGCGGCGGCCAGCGCGGCGGCCAGCGAACCGCCGAGCTGCCCGAGCCCGACGACGCCGACGGGGGGAGCGGGCATGGTCGGGACCGGGAACGACGGCGCCCCGCCGACGGGGGCGCCCCCGGGTCCAGCGGTATCGGCCATGATCAGAGGCTATGACGCCGACCTGCCCGCCCCGGCCTCCCCACGCGCCATGACGCCCCGGTCGTTCCTGCTCACGCCCGAGCTCGCCGACTACGTCCGCGCCTCCTCCGACGCCGTGGACGAGGTGATGACGGACCTGATCCGGGAGACCGCGGAGATGGCCGAGCGGGGCGAGGCCTCGCCCACGCTGCAGATCGCGCCCGAGCAGGGCGTGCTCATGCGGCTGCTCACCGCGGCGCTCGGCGTCCGGACGGCGATCGAGATCGGCACCTTCACCGGCTTCTCCGCGCTCTGCATCGCCCGGGCGCTGCCGGAGGGGGGCCGGCTGCTGTGCCTGGACAACAGCGAGGAGTGGACGGCGGTGGCCCGGCGGTACTGGGCGCGCGCCGGCGTGGCCGACCGGGTCGAGCTGCGCCTGGGCGACGCGCTGCCCACGCTGCGCTCGCTGCCGGCCGAGGAGACGTTCGACCTGGCGTTCGTCGACGCGGACAAGACCGGCTACGCCGCCTACGTCGAGGAGCTGCACCCGCGGCTGCGTCGCAACGGCGTGGTGCTGCTGGACAACACGCTCTGGTCGGGGCGGGTGCTGGCCCCGGCCGACGAGTCCGACCGCGCGCTGGTGGAGCTCAACGCCGCGCTGGCCGCCGACCCGCGGTGGGAGACGGTGCTGCTGCCGCTCGCCGACGGCCTGACCGTGCTGCGCAAGCGATGAGCGCAGCTCCGGGTGAGGGGCCGGCCAGCTACGCCGTCCGGGTCAGCCGGGCCGGCTCGCGCTGGCAGGTGGAGCTGCTGGCGGCCGACGCCGGCGACGAGCTGCCGGTGCTGGAGCGCGCGCTCGGCGACCCGGCCGGCGCGGGGTGGCCGCCGCCGTTCGTGGTCGTCGTCGACTCGCGGCTGTACTTCGTCGTGCTGCGGCACGGCCCCGGGGGCATGGTCCGCGCGCTGATCTCCGACGCGACGATGCTGGAGTGGGTGCTCGCCGCCGAGGTGGTCGAGCGCTACGGCATCGGCGTCGACACCGAGGGCGCCTTCGACGACGACGAGACCGGCTGGCCCGGTGGCGACCTGGACCTGTTCGCCGACGACGGGCTGCCCGCCGAGGAGCTGCGACCGATCGTGACCGCCGACGACCTGTGGGCCGACGAGATGGTGGGCCGGATCGCCACCCGCCTCGGCTTCGCCGACGAGCTGGCCGCGGCGGTGGGCTCGTGAGCGTCTCCGCGGTGGTGTTCGACCTGGGCGGGGTGCTCACCGAGAGCCCGATGACCGCCTACGCCGCCTACGAGCGGGAGGCCGGGCTGCCCGAGGGGCTGATCCGGCAGCTGAACTCGACCGACCCGGACACGAACGCCTGGGCGCGGTACGAGCGCAACGAGCTCGACGTCGCCGGGTTCTCCGCCGCCTTCGAGGCCGAGGCCGCGGCGCTGGGCCACCGGATCGAGGCCGCGCGGGTGCTGGCGGCGCTGCAGGGGGAGCTGCGCCCGGCGATGGTGGCCGCCGTGGGCCGGTTGCGCGAGGCCGGGCTGCCGCTGGCGCTGCTGTCGAACAACGTGGCGCCGATGGAGCGCGGCGGCCGGCTGGGCGATGTCCTCGACCTCTTCGACGCGGTCGTCGAGTCGTCCGTCGAGGGCGTGCGCAAGCCCGAGCCGGAGATCTACCGGCGGGCGCTGGACCGGCTCTCCGAGGCCGTCGGCCGCCGCATCGAGGCCAGCGACTGCGCCTACCTGGACGACCTGGGCATCAACCTCAAGCCCGCCCGGGCGCTGGGCTTCGCGACGATCAAGGTGGCGGACCCCGCCGTCGCGCTGGCCGAGCTCTCCGAGCTCGTCGGGTTCCGGCTGGACGGCGCCGCGTGACGGCGGTCCGGGGGTCGCTCCCGCCAGGCTCTGCCTCCGAGTGCCGGTGCACTCAGAGGCAGAGCTCCCGGAGGGGCCTCCGGTGACCCCCGACCTGGACGCCGCCATGGGCCGGGCGCTCGAGCTCGCGGCGGCCGCGGAGCAGTGGGGCGACACGCCGATCGGCGCCGTCGTCGTCGGCCCGGACGGCGCGTTCCTGGCCGGGGCGGCCAACGAGCGCGAGAAGCGCGGCGACCCGACCGCGCACGCGGAGGTGCTCGCGCTGCGCGCGGCGGCGCAGGTGCACGGCGACGGCTGGCGGCTCGGCGGCTGCACCCTGGTGGTCACCCTGGAGCCGTGCACGATGTGCGCCGGGGCCAGCGTGCTGTCGCGGGTGGCACGCGTCGTCTACGGCGCCGACGACCCGAAGGCGGGCGCGGCGGGCTCGCTGTGGGACGTGGTCCGGGACCGCCGGCTCAACCACCGGCCCGAGGTCACCGGCGGCGTGCGGGCCGAGGAGTGCGGCGCGCTGCTACGTGCCTTCTTCCGCCGTCAGCGGGGCCTGTAGTCTCTTCGGCGGTGGCGTGTCCGAGCGGCCGAAGGAGCACGCCTCGAAAGCGTGTGAGGTGCAAGCCTCCGTGGGTTCAAATCCCACCGCCACCGCCGGAGCAGCCCCTGCTCTCCCGTGTCCGGGAGAGCAGGGGCTGCTGTCGTGCCGGGCCCGTTCAGGCGGGGAAGTCGCTGTCCAGGATCAGCTGCCCGTCGCGGACCAGGAACGTGAAGCGGTGCGGCCCGGTCTCGCGGCGGCCGTCGGCGTAGCGCAGCTCCATGGTGGCCGTCGCGGTGGTCTCGCCGTCCGCCGCCCGGATGTCGCTGATGCGCACGTCCTCGAACTGCTCCCAGTACCGGATGTAGTTCTCGCGGCTGATGTTCGCGCGCAGCGTCGGGCCGGTGAGCTCCCACGCCCGTGCCGGGTCCTCGATCACCTGCTCGTGGTAGTCCTCGACGAAGTCGCGGACGTTCTCCTCCGTGAGCGGGTCCCCGTCGTTCCCGTCCCCGCCGTTGCCCCGTCCGTTCCCGTTGCCCCTCCCGTGGCCGTTGCCGTTCCCCTCCCCGCCCCGGGCCTCGTCGTCGCCTTCCTCCGCCGGCGGTGCGACGACCGGGGGCGCGGGCTCCTCCTGCACCGGCTCCGGAGGCGCCGGCACCTCGCTGGAGCTGGACGGCGCAGGCGACGCCGACGTGGGTGCAGCCGCCGTGCCGTCGGGGTCCCGGCTGCCTGCGGTGCCCAGCCACACCCCCAGCGCGCCCAGCAGCACGGCGACGGCGACGGCCACCCACGCCCGGCGGCCCCGCCCGCGGCCGCCGGCCGGCCCCGGTGCGGCCGGGGGA
>NZ_SSXA01000049.1 GCF_021698975.1 Blastococcus sp. KM273128
CCGCGAAACCCTCGGCTGGAGAACCCCCGCCGAAGCCCTCCAGGACCTACTCTCAGCCGCTCAACCAACCGGCGGTGCAACCACCACCTGAATCCGCCTTCCCTGATCGTCGCCGGCCCCCGGGAGGGTGAACAGGCCGTCCTCGGTCTGCTCGACCAGCCCGTCGGACAGCAGCGAGTCCAGGCACCGCGAGCGCTGGACGGGGTCGTCCCACGCCGGCTCGAGCGCCGCGGCGTCCACCGGCTCGTGCGCCGCCCGCAGGACGTCCAGCAGCCGGCCGCGCACCTGGCGGTCCGTGCCGGCGAACTTCTGCACCTTCCGGGGCGGGCCGTCGTGCGGCGGGGCGCCGGCCAGCCGCCACGCGCACCGCTCGCGCACGGGGCAGGCGCCGCACCGCGGGGTCCCGGCGACGCACACCAGCGCGCCCAGCTCCATCACGGCCACCGAGAAGCGCACCGCGCGCTCGTCGTCCTCGGGCGTCAGCGCGGCGATGTCGGCGAGGTCGGCGGCCCGGGCGTTGCCGGCCTCCGCCCGGCCGTGCACCAGCCGCGCCACCACCCGGCGCACGTTGGTGTCGACGACGGGCTGGCGCCGGCCGTAGCCGAAGCAGGCGACCGCGCGGGCGGTGTACGTGCCGACGCCGGGCAGCGCCTCGAGCTCGGCCACGTCGTCGGGGACGACGCCCCCGTGCCGCTCGGTGATCGCGATCGCCGCCTCCCGCAGCCGCAGCGCCCGGCGGGGGTAGCCGAGCTTCCCCCAGGCCCGGATGACCTCCGCGGGCGGCTGGGCCGCCAGATCCGCCGGGGTCGGCCACCGGGCCACCCAGGCCCGCCAGACGGGCTCCACGCGCGCCACGGGGGTCTGCTGGAGCATCACCTCGCTGACCAGGACGGCCCAGGGGTCGACCTCCGGCCTCCGCCAGGGCAGGTCGCGGGCAGCGGTGGCGTACCAGTCGACGACGACCTCGCCGACGGGGGTGGCGGTGGCAGAGGACGGCTCGGTCACGGGCACCCAGTGTGCCGTGCGGCCGGCGCGGCGTGCCGAGCGGACCAGTCCGCACCGGGCGCACTAGCGTTCCCCGCGTGTTGCACCCGGTCGGCCCGCTCCCCGCAGCCGTGTACTGGCGGCGCCGGCTGACCGTGCTGGTGCTGCTGCTGGCCGTGCTGGGCGGCCTGGGCTGGGTGGTGGTCAGCCTGCTGCCCGGGAGCGGGGACGGCGGTGCCGCCGCCTCGTCGACCACCGCGGCCGAGCCGACGGAGCTCCCCGCGCTGGAGCAGGTGGTGCCCGCGGTCTCCGGGGTGCGGACGCCCGGCACCACGGCGCCACCGAGCGAGCCGCCGGTCCCGGCCGGCCCGACCCCGGGTGGTCGGTGCACCGACGAGATGCTGGGGCTGGAGGTGCGCACCCCCGGCACCGTGGCCGTGGGCGCCAAGCCGGTCCTCGAGCTGGTGGTGGTCAACACCTCGCCCGTCCCCTGCGTGCGGGCCCTGGACAAGGAGCTCCAGGAGCTGGTGATGGTCGACGCCGCCGGCGCGCGGGTCTGGGGCAGCAACGACTGCTTCCCCGAGAGCAGCGACGACGAGCGCACCCTGGCGCCGGGGGAGCCGGTCGTCTTCCCCCTGGCGTGGGGCGGGCTCACCAGCGAGCCGACGTGCACCGCCGCGCGCGTGACGCCCGCTCCGGGGGACTACGTGCTGCGCGGCCGCCTCGACACCAAGGTCTCCGGCGACGCCCCGCTCACCATCGGCTGACGCACCGGGCCGCGGGATCAGCTGTAGCGGTCCAGGATCGAGGTCTCGGCCAGCCGGGACAGCCCCTCGCGGATGCCCCGTGCCCGGGCCTCCCCGACGCCCTCCACGGCCAGCAGGTCCTCGATGGTGGCGGCGAGCAGCTTCTGCAGGCCGCCGAAGTGCTCGACGAGCCGGTCGATGATGCCGGCGGGCAGCCGGGGCACCCGGGCGAGCAGCCGGTAGCCGCGCGGGCTCACCGGGGAGTCCAGGGCGTCCGGCGACGTCGGCAGGCCGTAGCAGCGGGCGACCGCGGAGAGGTCGAGCAGCTCGGTGGCGGTGAGCGCCCGCAGCTCGGTGAGCACCTGGTCGATGGTGCGGTTCCGGCGACCGCCCGCCGGGAGGTAGTCGCGGACCAGCAGCCCGCGGTCCTCCTCGACGCCGGCGAGCATCTCGTCGAGCTGGAGGGCCAGCAGCCGGCCGTCGGTGCCGAGCTCGACGACGAAGCCCTCGATCTCGTCGGCGATCCGCCGGACCATCTCCAGCCGCTGGCTCACGCTCATCGCGTCGCGCACGGTCACGAGGTCCTCGATCTCCAGCGCGGAGAGCGTGCTGGCCACCTCGTCCAGCCGGAGCTTGTAGCGCTCCAGCGCGGCGAGTGCCTGGTTGGCGCGGGCGAGGATGGTCGTCGGGTGCTCGAGGGTGTACCGCCGGCCGGCCACGTACACGCTGATGATGTGCATCGACTGGCTGACCGAGATGACCGGGAAGCCGGTCTGCACCGCGACCCGCTCCGCGGTGCGGTGCCGGGTGCCGGACTCCTCGGTCGGGACCGTCGGGTCGGGCATGAGGTGGACGCCGGCCCGGACGATGCGGCTGCCGTCGTAGGAGACGATCACCGCGCCGTCCATCTTCGCCAGCTCGCGCAGCCGGGTGGCCGACAGCGCGACGTCCAGGGCGAACCCGCCGGTGCAGATCGACTCGACCACCCGGTCGTACCCCAGCACGATCAGCGCACCGGTGCGGCCGGCCAGGATGCGCTCGAGGCCGTCGCGCAGCGCCGTGCCGGGCGCGATGCGGCCGAGGAGCTCGCGCAGCGCGATCTCGGGATCCACGGCGGCGGGCACGAGCTCTCCTGACGGTCGAGTGGTATGGCAGCCGAGTCTACGTACCCGGGTGACGAGCCGGGCACGCTCGGGGTGCGGGGCGTGCGCTCCGGCCGCTCATACGGAACCCTACGGGCTCAGAACATGCGGTGGAAGGCCGCACCCAGGTCGGGGACCTCGATCAGCCGCATGCCGGCCGGGGCTGCACCGGCGTCCGGCGGGACGAGGGCCACGCGGTACCCCTGGCGGGCGGCCTCGGCCAGCCGCCGGCCGGTGCCGCCGACCCGGCGGATCTCCCCGGAGAGGCCCACCTCGCCGAGGGCGACCAGGCCCGCGGGCAGCGGGGCGTCCTTGGCCGCGGAGGCGATCGCCAGCGCCAGCGCCAGGTCGGCCGCGGGCTCGGCGATGCGCACCCCGCCGACCGACGCCGCGAACACGTCGGCGTCGGCCAGCTTGACCCGGCCCCGCCGCTCGACGACGGCGTTCACCATGGCCACCCGCTGCGAGTCCAGGCCGCTGACCGCCCGGCGGGGCGAGCCGCCGCCGCTGGTGCTCGCCACGAGGGCCTGCACCTCGGCCAGCAGCGGCCGGCTGCCCTCGAGCGTGACGGTGACGCAGCTGCCCGGCACCGGGTCGCTGCGCCGCGACACGAACAGCGTCGACGGGTCGGGCACCCCGACGACCCCGCTGTCGCCGATCTCGAAGCAGCCGATCTCGTCGGCCGGGCCGAACCGGTTCTTGGTGGCCCGGACCATGCGCAGGGTCGAATGGCGCTCGCCGTCGAAGGAGACCACGACGTCGACCAGGTGCTCGAGCGTGCGGGGCCCGGCGATCGCGCCGTCCTTCGTGACGTGGCCGACCAGGATCGTGGTCATGCCCCGGGTCTTGGCGACGCCGGTCAGCGCCGACGCCACCGCGCGGACCTGCGTCGAGCCGCCGTCGGTGCCCTCGACGGCCGGGGACCGGACGGTCTGCACGCTGTCGAGCACCAGCAGCGAGGGGTTCACCGCCTCGACGTGGGCGAGCACCGCGGAGAGCTCCGTCTCGGCGGCGAGGTAGAGGCGGTCGTGCAGGGCGCCGATCCGCTCCGCGCGGAGCCGCACCTGGCCGGCCGACTCCTCGCCGGAGACCACGAGCGTGGGCCCACCGGCGGCGGCGACGCGGTGGGCCACCTCGAGCAGCAGCGTGGACTTGCCGACCCCGGGCTCCCCGGCGACCAGGAGCACCGCGCCGGGCACCAGCCCGCCGCCGAGGACGCGGTCGAACTCGTCGATGCCCGTGGGCACGGCGCGGGCGCCGGCGAGCTCCACCTGGGCGATCGGCCGGGCCGGCGCGCTGACCTGCCCGGCCGAGACGGCGCGCAGGCCGGTGGCCGGTGCGCCGGCCTCCTGCAGGGTGCCCCACGCCTGGCACTCGGGGCAGCGCCCGACCCACTTCGCCGAGGTGTAGCCGCACTCGGTGCAGCGGTGGGCAGGGCGGGACTTCACTCCGGCAGGTGGCACACGCGGCACGCTAACCGCGGCCACCGACAGTTCCCCGGAGAACGCGCGACGGCGGCTCCCGGGCAGGAGCCGCCGTCGCGGGGTGGAGCGGGGGTGCGGATCAGTTCTCGGGGTTGCCGCCGCCGGCGACCTCGGTCTGCTCCCGGCCCTCCTCGGTACCGCCGCCGGTCTCGCCCTCCTCCTCGTGGTGGAAGTCGAAGGCGTCACCCCGCTCGCGGGGCTCCGCGAGGGCGGCCACCGGGACCACCGTGGTGACCTCGCCGGCGTTCTCGAAGGTGAAGGTGAGCTCGAGGACCCGGCCGGTGGTGAGCGCCTCGTCGAGGCCGGTCAGCGTGATGGCGGAGTCGCTGTCCTCGCCGAGGAAGACGGTGCTGCCCGCGGGGATCACCAGCTCGCCGGCGCCCGCGGTGGCGGGGGAGTCCTCGGTGGAGCCGAAGCCGGTGCCCGTCGGCTGCTCGCTGGACGACCCGGCCTCGCCCGCCTCGATCTCGACGTCGGCGAAGCCCTCGCCGCTGACGCCGGTCAGGGTGTCGTCCTCGGTGCCGGTGTTGACGATGGCCAGCCGCAGCGGGGCGTCCTCGCCGGCCGGGTACTCGCCGTCCTCGGGCGCGACGACGGCGATCTGGCGGAGGGCGATGTCCCCCACCTCGGCCATCGCGCCGACCTTGTCGCGCTGCTGCTCGACGGTCTGCGTGACCTGGCCGGCGCTGCACGCCGAGAGGGCGAGGGGGGAGAGGAGCAGAACGCCCATCGTGGCGGCGCGCAGAGCGCGGTTCACGGCTGTCGACCTCCAGCAGGACCGTGCCGGCCACCGGGGATCGGTGGCGCGGAGACGGCCCGAGCGTATCGGGCGCCTGCCGGGCGTGCCCGCAGGGAGCCGTCTGCGTCGCGGCCCGGCGCTCCCGGGCCGCCTCAGGCCAGGCCCGACCCGCTGCCGACCAGCAGGGCGACGTCCAGCACCGTCAGCAGCATCACGGCCGGGAACGCGAGCCCCCGGAACCGCGCCGTGCCGGCGAGCGCGGCGACCGCCGCCGCGGGCACGGCCAGCACGAGGGCCGTCCAGCCAGCGGGCCCGGGCGGGCCCGGCGGGCCCAGCACGAGGGCGAGCGTCGCCCCGGCCAGCAGCAGCGCGCCGCACACCGCGGAGGTGCGCGGCCCGAGCCGGTGCGGCAGCCCGCGGACCCCGGTGGCCAGGTCATCCTCCAGGTCGGGGGCGACGTTGGCCAGGTGCGCCGCGCCACCCAGCGCCGCGCCCGCGACCACCAGCCACCACGGGGCCGCGGGCGTGCCCGGCGCGGCGGCGACCACCCCGGCGGGCAGCGCCCCGAACCCCACCACGTAGCCCGCGCCCGACCAGACGGTGCGCTTGAGCCCGGCGTTGTAGGCCCAGCCGCTGGCGACGAGCAGCAGCAGGAGGGTGCCCGGGACCAGCCCCAGCAGGAGCGAGAGGACGACGGCGACGGCGGCGGCGGCGAGGGCGGCGCCGCGCAGCACCGCGGGGTCGACGGCGCCCTGCACGACCGGTTTGTCGGCCCGGGCGACGGCGCGGTCGCGGTCGGCGTCCAACCAGTCGTTGCTCCACCCGATGGACGCCTGACCAGCGAGGACGGCCGCGCTGAGCAGGGCGGTGCGGGCCGGTGGGACGTCCGCGGCGATGGCCAGCAGGGTGGCCACGGTGGTCACCGCGACGGTCGGCCCGAGGTGGGTCGCGCGGAGCAGCGCGCGGGTCGTCGCACCCCTCCGGG
Organism: Blastococcus sp. KM273128; assembly: GCF_021698975.1. Lineage (GTDB taxonomy): Bacteria > Actinomycetota > Actinomycetes > Mycobacteriales > Geodermatophilaceae > Blastococcus. The sequence continues at coordinate 6,081 of NZ_SSXA01000049.1, forward strand.
CGGCCCCCGCAGGCACATCAACCACGCTCTGTCAACCCCTCCGACGCGTCGATCCAGGCCGCTGACCTGCATATTTACTGCCCGGAGCCGATCCGTTGGTCAGTCTGCCGTGCTAACCTGGGGGAAGCGAAAGGGGTCACATCCACATGGGCTTCACTGTCGGCGAGACCGTCGTCTACCCGCACCACGGTGCCGCGCTCATCGAAGCGATCGAGAAGCGCACGATCAAGGGTGAAGAGAAGGCCTACCTCGTGCTGAAGGTCGCCCAAGGCGACCTCACCGTGCGCGTGCCGGCCGACAACGCAGAGATCGTCGGCGTCCGCGACGTCGTCGGTCAGGAGGGGCTCAACCGGGTGTTCGAGGTGCTCCGCGCCCCGCACACGGAGGAGCCGACGAACTGGTCGCGCCGCTACAAGGCCAACCTCGAGAAGCTGGCCTCGGGCGACGTGAACAAGGTGGCCGAGGTCGTCCGCGACCTGTGGCGCCGCGACAAGGACCGCGGCCTCTCGGCCGGCGAGAAGCGGATGCTCTCGAAGGCCCGCCAGATCCTGGTCAGCGAGCTCGCGCTCGCCGAGGGCACCAACGAGGACAAGGCAGAGGTCCTGCTCGACGAGGTCCTCGCCAGCTGAGCGCGCCGCGCTCCCGCAGGTCCCACCGAACCGCTCCCGTGCACGCTGTCGCCATCGTCGCAGCGGCCGGGAGCGGTTCGCGTCTGGGGGCGGCGGTCCCGAAGGCGCTCGTGCCGCTCGGCGGGCGGCCGCTGGTCGCCTGGGCGGTCGACGCCCTGCTCGCCGGTGGCGTCGCCGAGGTGGTCGTCACCGTGCCCCCCGCGGAGCGCGCCGCGTTCGCCGCCGCGCTGCCGGCCGAGGTCCGGCTCGTCGACGGCGGGGCCTCCCGCACCGCGTCGGTGCGGGCCGGCCTCGCCGTGGCCGGGGTGCGCGCCGACGTCGTCCTGGTACACGACGCCGCCCGGCCGCTCACCCCGCCCGCCGCCGTGGCCCGCGTGCTGGCCGCCCTGGCCGACGGCGCCCGCGCCGTCGTCCCCGTGCTGCCGGTGGTCGACACGACCGTCCTGGTGGACGACGACGGCGTGGTCGCCGAGGCCGTCCCGCGGGCAGCGCTGCGCCGGGTGCAGACCCCGCAGGGCTTCGACCGCGCCACCCTGGTCGCCGCCTACGCCGACCTCGACGACGCCGCAGAGCTCACCGACGACGCCGCTGTCGTCCGGGCCGCCGGCGTCCCGGTGCGCACCGTCCCCGGCGACGAGCGCTCCGCGAAGATCACCGTCCCCCACGACCTCGCGCTCGCCGAGCTGGGCGTGGGGCTGACCGCAAGCGAGGTGCACCCGTGACCGTCCTGCCACGCGTGGGCATCGGCAGCGACGTCCACCCCGTGGTGGCCGGCCGCCCCTGCCGCCTGGCCGGGCTCGACTGGCCCGGCACCCACGGCTGCGCCGGCCACTCGGACGGCGACGTGGTCGCCCACGCGCTCACCGACGCCGTGCTGTCCGCGGCCGGCCTCGGCGACATCGGCGGTCTCCTGGGCACCGACGACCCGCGCTGGGCCGGGGCCGCGGGCATCGCCGTCCTCGAGCACGTGCGCGAGGTGGTCAGTGCCCAGGGCTGGCAGATCGGCAACGCGTCGGTGCAGCTGATCGCCAACACCCCGCGCCTGGGACCGCGCCGGGCCGAGGCCGAGGCCGCGCTCTCGGCCGCGCTCGGGGCCCCGGTGAGCGTGGCGGCCACCACCACCGACGGCCTGGGGCTCACCGGCCGGGGTGAGGGCCGGGCCGCGGTGGCGACGGCGCTGGTGGTCCGGCCGGGGGAGGCACCCTCGCCGCGGGCGGAGGGGTCGGCGGGCACTCCGTAGACTCCCGGCGGTGAGCCTCCGCCTGTACGACACGGCCGCCCGCGCGGTCCGCGACTTCACGCCCCTGCGTGCCGGTCACGCGTCGGTCTACGTCTGCGGGCTCACCGTGCAGGGTCCGCCGCACGTCGGGCACGTCCGGGCGGCGGTCTCCTTCGACGTGCTGCGCCGCTGGCTGGTTGCCCGCGGCCTCGAGGTCACCTACGTCCGCAACGTCACCGACATCGACGACAAGATCCTCACCAAGGCCGACGAGCACGACGTCCCGTGGTGGGCCTGGGCCTTCGAGAACGAGCGCGCCAGCACCCGGGCCTACGACGTCCTCGGCGTGCTGCCGCCCACCTACGAGCCGCGCGCCACCGGGCACGTCCCGGAGATGGTCGAGCTCATGCAGCGGCTGATCGAGCGCGGGCACGCCTACGCCGTCGACGGCGACGTCTACTTCGACGTCCGCTCCTTCCCGGGGTACGGGGCGCTCACCGGCCAGAAGCTGGACGCCCTCGAGCCCGCCGCCGACACCGACACCGACGAGCGCAAGCGCGACCCCCGCGACTTCGCGCTGTGGAAGGCCACCAAGCCCGCGGAGCCCGCGACGGCGTCGTGGCCGACCCCGTGGGGGCGCGGCCGGCCGGGCTGGCACCTGGAGTGCTCGGCCATGGCGGGCCGGTACCTCGGGGCGGAGTTCGACATCCACGGCGGCGGCCTGGACCTGCGCTTCCCGCACCACGAGAACGAGCAGGCGCAGTCCCGGGCTGCCGGCGACGGCTTCGCGCGGTACTGGCTGCACAACGGCTGGGTCACCCTCGGCGGCGAGAAGATGAGCAAGTCGCTGGGCAACACCGCCCTGGTCGACGAGGTCGTCCGGCGGGTGCGGCCGGTGGAGCTGCGCTACTACCTGGTCGCGCCGCACTACCGCTCGACCGTCGAGTTCACCGACGCCGCGCTGGAGGAGGCCGGGCAGGCCTACCGGCGCATCGAGTCGTTCGTGAAGCGGGCGGCCGAGCGGGTCGGCGCCGACGCGGGGGAGGCGCGGCGCGCGCCGGCCTTCGACGCCGCGCTCGACGACGACCTCGGGACGCCGGCGGCGATCGCCGCGGTGCACGAGGTGGTGCGGCAGGGCAACACGGCCCTCGCCGACGGCGACGACGCCGGCACGGCCGCCGCGCTGGACTCGGTCCGCGCCATGCTGGGCGTGCTCGGGCTGGACCCGCTGGACCCGCAGTGGGCCACCGCCGGCGACGACGGGCTGGCCCGGGCGACCGACGGCCTGGTGGCGCTGGCGCTGGAGCAGCGGCAGGCGGCGCGGGCGCGCAAGGACTTCGCGGCGGCGGACGCGATCCGCGACCAGCTCGCCGCCCTCGGCGTCACCGTCGAGGACACACCGCTCGGACCCCGATGGGAGCTGACCCGCTGATGGCCGGCAACAGCCAGCGCCGCGGCCGCACGACCGGCGCGGGCAAGAAGGGCGCCACCGCCGGTACCGGTGGCAAGAACCGCCGGTCGCTGGCCGGCCGCGGCGCCACCCCGCCGGCCGAGATGCGCACCGGGCACCCCGCCCAGCGGCGCGCCCAGGCGGAGGCGCGGCAGCGGGCCGACCGCGCCCGGGCCCGCCAGCGGGCGGAGGAGTCGCCGGAGCTGCTGCTCGGCCGCAACCCCGTCGTCGAGGCGCTGCGCGCGCAGATCCCGGCGACCGCGCTGTACGTCGTCACCGGCGACACCACGCGCGGCGGCACCGACGAGCGGATCGCCGAGGCGCTCGCGCTCGCCGCCGACCGGGGGCTCCCGCTGCTCGAGGTGGGCAAGGCCGAGTTCGACCGCATGTCGCAGGGCGCCCTGCACCAGGGCATCGGCCTCCAGGTCCCGCCGTACGACTACGCGCACCCGGACGACCTGCTGGACATCGCCCGCGACTCGGGCCGGGCGCCGCTGGTCGTGGCGATGGACGGGGTGACCGACCCGCGCAACCTCGGCGCCGTCGTCCGCTCGGCGGCCGCGTTCGGCGCGCACGGCGTCGTCGTGCCCCAGCGGCGGGCCGTCGGCATGACCGCCTCGGCCTGGCGCACCAGCGCCGGCGCGGCCGCCCGGTTGCGGGTCGCCCGGGCGGTCAACCTGCCGCGGGCGCTCGCCGCCTACCAGGACGCCGGGCTGCAGACGGTGGGCCTGGCCGGTGACGGTGACGTCGAGCTGCACGAGTACGACGGCTTCGCCGACCCGGTCGCGCTGGTCGTCGGCGCGGAGGGCACCGGGCTGTCGCGGCTGGTGCGGGAGAAGTGCGACGTCGTCGTCCGGATCCCGATCTCGCGCGACACGGAGTCGCTCAACGTCAGCGTCGCCGCCGGCATCGCGCTCTACCAGGCGGCGCTGAGCCGCAGCTCGGACGCAGCCCGCTAGCCAACCGGACGCCGGACCGTTGCGCGCGCAGAGGGCGCCGGAGCACACTCCCGGCACCGTCCCGAGGAGGCGAGCGTGCGCATCAGCCAACTGCTCCGGCGCAAGGGCTCCGGGGTCACCACCGTCGACGGGTCCGCGAGCATCCGCTCGGCCCTCCAGCTGCTGGCGGAGCGGGGGATCGGCGCCCTCGTGGTGTCGTCCGACGGCCGCCGGGTCGAGGGCATCGTCTCCGAACGGGACGTCGCCCGCGGCCTCCACGAGCAAGGGGGCGCCCTGCTCGACCAGCCGGTGTCCAGCGTGATGACGACGCAGGTGCACGTCTGCCCGCCCGAGGCCACCGTGGACGGCCTCGCGCGGACGATGACCGACCACCGGGTGCGGCACGTCCCCGTCGTCGCCGACGGCGTCCTGGTCGGCATCGTCTCGATCGGCGACGTCGTCAAGGCGCGGCTGGACGAGCTGGAGGCGGAGCGCCAGCAGCTGGTCGCCTACATCCAGACCTGACCGCGGTCAGCCCAGCAGCTGGGCGACCGTGTAGATGACCAGGCCGGCGAGGCCGCCGACGACGGTGCCGTTCACCCGGATCCACTGCAGGTCGCGGCCGACCTGCAGCTCGATCCGCCGGCTGGTCTCGTCGGTGTCCCAGCGGGCGACGGTGCTGCTGACCAGGTCGGCGAGGTCGCCGGAGAAGCGCTCGGCGACGTAGCCCGCGACCTGGCCGCTGTGCCGCTGCACCAGCTCGCGCACGGTCGGGTCGGTGCGCAGCAGCCGTGCGCCGTCGAGGATCAGCGCCGTCACGCGGGCGCGCAGCGGGGACGTCGGGTCGGCCGCGGCGGCGAGCACCGCGTCTTTCACCGTCGTCCAGAGCGAGCCCGACCAGTCGCGCACCGCGGGGTGGGCCAGCACCTCGTGCTTGAACTCCTCCACCCGCGCGGCGGTGGCCGGGTCGGTGCGCAGGGCGTGCACGTAGGCGCGCAGCCGGGCGTCGTAGGCGCGGCGCAACTCGTGGCGGGGGTCGGCGGCGACCTCGGCGAGGAAGCGGTGCACCCCGGCGAAGGCCCGGTCGAAGACCCGGTCGTCCACCCAGTCGGGCACCCAGGCGGGGGAGGCGTCGCCGAGCTGCGCGCGGAACACCAGCCGGTTCTCGTCGAGGAACCGGGCCATGAGCCGCATCGCCGCGGACAGCACCTCCTGGTGCCGGTCGCCGTCGACCACGAGCTCGAGCACCCGGGCCAGCGGCGGCGCGGCGGGGGTCTCGTGCAGCTTGCGCTCGACCAGCGCCGCGACGGCGGGCTGCACGTCGTCGTCCTTGAGCAGCTGCGTCAGGCCCGTGAGCGCGGTGGCGGCGTCGCCTCCCAGGCGCTCGGCCCGCCCGGGGGCGGACAGGAAGGTGCCCAGCCGGCCCGGGACGTCGATGGTGGCGAGCTTCTCGGCGACGACGGTGCGGGTCAGGAAGTTCTCCTGCACGAAGGTGCCCAGGCTCTCGCCGATCTGGTCCTTCTTGCGCGGGATGATCGCGGTGTGCGGGATGGGCAGCCGCAGCGGGTGCCGGAACAGCGCGGTGACGGCGAACCAGTCCGCCAGCGCCCCGACCATGGAGGCCTCGGCCGTGGCCCGGACGTAGCCGACCCAGGCGCCGGCCTCCTCGCCCAGCAGCACGCAGCCCAGGAAGACCACGGCGGCGAGCAGGAACAGCCCGGTCGCCAGCCGCTTCATCCGGGTCAGGTCCCGGGCCCGGGCAGGGTCGTCCAGCGAGCCGGCCAGGGGGGCGGTCAGTCGGGGGGCGGCCACCCGGCCCAGCCTAGGGAGCCGGGCCGGGCGGTCGCGGGGGTCCTAGTCGGTCTCGCCCAGGGTGACCTCGAGGGTGCGGGTGTCCCCGCCGCGGCGCACGGTCAGCTCGACCGTCTCGCCGGGGGCCTTGCTGCGGATCGCGGCGGTCAGCTCGGTGGACGTGGTCACCGGCCGCTCGCCCACGGCGGTGACGACGTCACCGGCCTGCAGGTCCGCGTTCTCGGCCGCGCTGCCCGCTTCCACGGAGACGACCTCCGCGCCCGTGCCGACCTCGCGGTTCTGGTCGTCGGCGGCGTTCCTCGCGGTCACCCCGAGGAACGCGCGGGTGGCGTCACCGGTCTCGATGAGCTGCTGGGCCACCCGCTGCGCGGTGTTGGACGGGATGGCGAAGCCGACGCCGATGTTGCCGCTCTGGCCCTGCCCGCCGGGCAGTCCCGACGCGACGGTGGCGATCGCGGTGTTGATGCCGATCACCTCGCCGGCGCCGTCGACCAGCGCACCGCCGGAGTTGCCGGGGTTGATCGCCGCGTCCGTCTGGATCGCGTCGAGGACGGTGGCGTCGCCCTCCGTGGAGCCGGTGGCGACGGCGCGGCCCGTGGCGCTGATGATCCCGTCGGTCACGGTGTTCGACAGGCCCAGCGGGGCTCCGATGGCCACGGCGACGTCACCGATCTGCACCTCGTCGGAGTCGGCGAACGTGGCCGCGACCAGGTCCTCCGCGCCGTCGAGGCGGAGCACGGCGAGGTCGGAGGCGGGGTCGGTGCCCACGATCTCGGCGTCGTACAGGGTGCCGTCGGCGGTGCGCACCTGCACGGAACCGGCCGCGCCCGCCCCCTCGGCGACGACGTGGTTGTTGGTGAGCACGTAGCCGTCGGCGGTCAGCACGACGCCGGAGCCGCTGCCCGCGCCGGAGCCGCTGCTCACGTACACGGTGACCACGCTCGGTGCCGCCTTGGCCGCCGCGGCGGTGGCGGTGGTCGCCCGGTCGGGGTTCTCGATGGTGACGCTCTGCGCCGAGGTCGGGGACCCGGTGCCGGTGGCCGGCTCGTCGAGCAGGGTGACGACGCCGGCTCCGGCGCCACCACCGATCAGTGCCCCCGCCACCAGGCCGGCCAGGCCGATGCGCAGCCGGCTCCCGCGGCGAGGGGCGCGCTGCTCGGCCACCGGCGGCAGCCCGCCGTAGCCGGGGTAGCCCGGGGTCAGCACGGGCTGGGGGGTCGTCGGCTGCGGCGCCGCCTGCGGCTGCTGCCAGGCGAACTGCTGCCCCGCGCCGGGGTGCTGGTGCTGGTGCTCGGTCACGCGTCGTTCCTCTCCTCGCAGCCGTGCGGCCGCTGCGTCGGAACCCACTGTCGGCCCTTCCTCTGGCGCAACGCTGGAGGGGTGCTGTGAGCTTCCTGGGCGCCGGGGTCAGCGCGGGACGGGCAGCAGGCGGCCGCGGGCGACCTGCTCGGTGACCGCCCAGACGGCCAGCACCTCGGTGGCCAGCAGCCCGACGAGCACGAGCAGTTGCGCGGCGCCGGCCTCCAGCGGGCTGCCGCCGCCGAGCAGCACGCCCACGAAGGCGCCCGGCAGGGTGACCAGCCCGACCGTCCGGGTCTGGTCCAGCGGCGGCACGAGCGCGGTGCCGGCGACCGGGCGGCCGATCAGCAGGACCGCGTCGCGGGGGAGCAGCCCGACGGCGAGCGCGGCCTCGACCTCGCCGCGCCGCTGCCCGATCTCCTCGCGCAGGCGCCGGCCCGCGAGCGACGTGGCGGTCATGGCGCCGCCGATCAGGATGCCGGCGATGGGGATGACCGCCTCGCCGCGGAGCGGCACCGTGCCGCTGGCCAGCACGAGGGCGACGACGGGAGCGGCGCCACCCACCACCGGGACGGCCACGGCCGACAGCCGGGCGACGGCGCCGGGCGAGCGCAGCGGCCGGCCGGTGGCGCGCCCGGTCGCGGTGGCGGTGGCCACCGCCACCATGAGGAGGACGAAGGCGGCGGAGAGCCAGAGCGACCGGACGACCACGAGGAGCAGGGCGGAGACGACGGCGAGCTGCGCCGTGGCGCGCCCCGCCGCGACGAGCACCGACCGGTCCTCGCCCAGCCCGGACACCCGCCCGCTCACGGCGGCCAGGGCGGTGAGCGCGACGAGGACCGCGCCCAGGCGGAGGTCGACGTCGACCACCGAGGACCCCACGGCGCCGATCCTGCCTGGTCAGCCGGGCGCCGGGTGGAGCGGGGTGCCGGTCGCGCAACTCCGTGTGCAGGGTCGGCCCCACGGGGGTAGTGGGCAGGCCTGGCCCGGACGCGCACCCGTGGCCGCAGCCCGTCCCGTCGGCCCGTGGAGCTGTCCGTGCCCGTCCGTGGTCCTCTCGTCCGGTTCCTCATCGGCTTCGGCCTGGCCTGCGCGGCCGTGCTGGCGGTCGTCGGCGGCATCGCGCTCCGGGGCCCGGGGCTGGTGGCCGTCTGCGTCTCCGGCGCGCTCGCGGGCTGCGTGGCCGCCGGGGTGGCGCGCGAGACGCCGCGGCCGGGGCGCCGGTCGGTGCTCGAGTCGGCCGGCCAGGCGGCGGCGGTCACGATCGGGGCGCTGCTGGTGGTGAGCGGGACGGCGGTGCTGGCCGGCGGGGCCGTGGCGCTGCTGCTGGTCGGGCTCGCCGCGGCCGGCTGGGCCGCGCGCAGGTGGGTGCGCGACCGGCGCGAGGCTGCGCTGCGCGCCGTGCCGTCGGCGGGTTCCTGGGCCGGGCCCGCGGTCGCCGTGGACGGGGCCTCGACGGCGACCCTGGGGGAGGAGTGGCGGCGCACGGGTGCCGAGCTGCAGCGGCCGCTGGCCCCCGCGGCGCGGCAACGGCTGGTGGCCCGGCGGGCGCAGGTGCTCGACGAGCTGGAGCGCCGCGACCCGGACGGCTTCGCCCGCTGGCTGGCGGCCGGGCCCCTGGGCAGCGCCGACCCGACCGGTTTCGTCCGCGGCACCCCGCCGCACGCCGACCCCAGCACGGAGACCGAGGCGGCCTGATCCTCGCGGTCACCGGGTGGTGGCCGGGCCCGGGGCGAGCCGGGTCAGGTGCGCTCGGCGGCCGCCGCGATGTCGTCCAGGTCCTGCTGCAGCGCCTTGGTCACGGCCCGGCGTCCCAGGGGCGCGGTGACCGCGCCGAGGACCCGCGCCACGGTGCTCGTCGGCCGGCCACCGAAGGTCATCGTCAGGTCCGTGCCCCCGTCTGCGGACGGGCTGAACGCGAACGTCGAGACGTAGTGGGCGCCCCGGCTCGCCGCCTCGACACGGTAGGAGCGCTGCGTTTCCACCCCGGTCACGGCCATCTCCTCGGTCGCCGACCGGCCCATCATCGTGCGGGTTTCCCGCCACCGCGTCCCGACGCCGAAGGGCCCCGGGGTGAGCACCTCCACGGCGTCGACCCCGCGGAGCACCTGCGGCGAACCCGAGAGGTCGGTCGCCACCTCCCAGACCCGCTGCACCGGTGCCGCCACGTGCTTGTGGACCTCCACCTCCTGCACGGCTGCTCCCTCCCTCGGTCCCTCGACGCGGCCGTTGCGGACGCGGCACGGTGAGCCTGCCACCGGGGGGTGACGGGATCGAGGGGCAAGCGAGCCGCGCGGTCGCGCCCCTGCCGTGTCCCTATCCTTGTCCCGGGACCTGTCCCCACGTCCCGCCGGCGTGGCGCAACTGGTAGCGCACCCGACTTGTAATCGGGCGGTTAGGGGTTCGAGTCCCCTCGTCGGCTCAGTCGAAGCTTCCCGCGCCGTCGCGCCGGTAGGGGGAGAGGCGCTCCAGCCGCGCCCGCTCGGCCCGCTCCGCGCGCAGCCGCCCCGCCGTCCCCGGCGGGTAGCCTGCCTTCACCACGCGGTGCTCGGTGGTCTCGACCATGTAGGCCAGCGAGAACAGCAGGCCCAGCAGCAGCCCGCCGCCGGCCGCGGCGATCCGGTAGGCCAGCGGGACGGGGACCAGCAGCAGGCATACGACGACCAGGGGCAGCAGCTGCACGACCGCCCGCGCCATCTGCCGCCACACCCAGGTGCTGCAGGTGGTGTCCTCCAGCACCCACGGCGCCAGCTCGCGCGGCAGCCCGCCGCCGTACGCGTACCAGACCCACCGGAGGGGGCCGGGGCGCTGCGTGCTCACGCCGAGAACGGTAGGCCGATCCGGTCGCCCGTGGCCGGTCCCGGGTGCGGGCGTACGGTGCCGCCGTGGACGAGCGTCGCCTGGGGGTGGTCTCCGGGCTCGGCGCCTACGCCCTGTGGGGCATCTTCCCGCTGTACTTCCCTCTCCTGGAGCCCGCCGGTGGCCTGGAGATCGTGGCCCACCGGGTGCTCTGGTCGCTGCTGTTCGTGGGGTTGCTGCTCACCGTCGTCCGCCGGTGGGGGCACGTGCGCGCCGCCGTCACCAGCCCGCGCACGCTCGTCGTGCTGGCCGGAGCCGCGGTGCTGATCGCGACCAACTGGCTGATCTACGTCTACGGGGTCAACTCCGGGCAGGTCGTGGAGACCTCGCTCGGCTACTTCATCAACCCGCTGGTGAGCGTGCTCCTGGGCGTGGTGGTCTTCGCCGAGCGGCTGCGCCCCCTGCAGTGGGTCGCCGTGGGCATCGCCGCCGTCGCCGTCGTGGTGCTCACCGTCGACTACGGGCGCCCGCCGTGGATCGCCCTGGGCCTGGCCCTCTCCTTCGGCCTGTACGGGCTGATGAAGAAGCTCGTCCGCATCGAGGCGGCCCCGGGGCTGTTCCTGGAGACGGCGCTGGTCGCGATCCCCGCCGGTGCGGTCCTCGCCGTGCTGCACGCCGGGGGCACGGGCACGTTCGCCAACGCCGGCACCGGCCACGCCCTGCTGCTGGCGAGCGCCGGGGTGGCGACGGCGGTGCCGCTGCTGCTGTTCGCCGCGGCGGCCCGTCGCATCCCGCTCTCGACGGTGGGCCTGCTGCAGTACCTGACCCCGTTGATGCAGCTGGCGATCGGCGTCTTCGTCTACGACGAGCCCATGCCGCCGGCCCGGCTGGCCGGCTTCGTCATCGTCTGGGTGGCGCTGGCGGTCTTCACCGCCGACACGTGGCGGCACGCCCGGGCCGGGGCGCGGCGGGCGGCCCGCGACGCGGTGGTCGCCACCCCCTGACCGGGCCGCCGGACGCACCGCGGCGCGTGGGCCGGAAACGTCGGAGGGCGGCGCTACCGTCGTGCCCGAGCCGCCGGGAGCGCCCGGCCGGCGGAGCAGCTCAGGAGATGGTCCGACGATGCACAGCGACCCAGCCCCCGTGGTCTCCCCGCCCCGGGTCGAGGGGTCAGGGGAGAGGTCCGTGCCGGCCGGTGGCGCCGGTCTGTCGCGGCGCGAGCACGAGATGCTGGGTTTCGAGCGCCAGTGGTGGCGGCGTGCCGGCGCCAAGGAGACGGCGATCCGCGACCTGTTCGACACGACGCCGACCCGGTACTACCAGGCGCTGAACGCCCTGGTCGAGCGGCCCGAGGCGCTGGCGGCCGACCCGCTGCTGGTGCGGCGGCTGCGCCGGCTGCGGACGGCGCGGCGTCGGACGCGCTCGCCGCAGATCCTGGGCAACGGGAATGACATGGATTAGATTCGCTCACCGTGGGCAGGCACGCGGCGTCAGGCAGTGACGGAGTGGGTCAGGGGCACGTGCCGCCGGCCGCGGGGCGGCGCCGCACCGACGGCCCGGACGGCGCCGTCCTGAGCGACCACCCGACCGCTCCCGGGCGCGACCGCGGCGGTCTCCGGCGCGGCGTCGTGGCCGACGCCCCCGTCGAGGTGGGCCACCAGGTCTCCCGCTCCCGGCTGCCGCTGCCCCCCGTGCCGGCCGGTCCCCGCGCCGGTTCCGGCTCCGCCCCGGCCGCCCCGCGCGTCCGGGAGATCCCGGGCCCGCTGACCAGCGCCGCCCCGTTCCAGGCGGTGCCCTCGCCCGCCCCGGCGCCGGCCGTCCTCGGCGAGGTGCCCGCACCGGCCCGTGCCGCCGACGCCCTGGCGCCCCGCCGCGGCGTGCCCCAGGCGGCGGCCGCCTCCCTGGCGGGCCCGACGGCGCTGCTGGTCGACGACGAGCCGCTGGCGACCACCGGCCCGGCCCGCGGTACGGGCCGCAGCGCTCCTGTGCCGCGCGTCCCTCGCGTCCCGCGGCAGACCACCCCGTCCGGGGCGCCGTCGTCCTCCTACGGCGACTGGACCAAGCCCTCGCGCAGCGACGAGACGGGCCGCTCGCGGCCCGTCCCCGCGGTGCTCGGGTCTCCCGCCACCACCGCCATCCCCGAGCGGGACATCAGCGCCCGCCGGGCGGAGACGGCCCTGGACGACGACCTCGGCCACGACGAGCCCGGGTACGACCTCGACGCCGAGGCGGCCCCCGAGCCGGATCCGGCCGAGGTCAAGGGCGGCCGCGCCGCCTACCGCGCCGAGCGGCAGGCCGCCGACGCCGCCCGTCGCAAGGCGGCCAAGCGCAACGGCACTCCCGAGGTGCTCTTCGACGACGAGCCCGAGCGCAAGCCGCGCCGCGTGCTCAAGGGCCTGGTCGCCATGGCCGTCGTCGCCGGGGCGGTCCTCGGCGTCTACACCGTCACCGCACCGGAGAAGGAGGAGGCGGCCGCCACCGCGCCCACCCCGGCCAGCGTGCCGACCGTCGCCGTCCCCACCGCCGCCCTGCCGCCGCTGCCGGACAACCCCGTGGTCGTCGAGCCGGCGATCACCACCCCGGTTCGGGTCCCGGTCACCGTCCTCAACGCCACGAGCATCACCGGCCTCGCGGCCAAGATCTCCGGCGCCGTCGTCGCCGGGGGCTGGGAGTCGCCCGGTGTCGGCGCCTACCCGGGCACCGACGTCTCGGCCACCACCGTCTACTTTACCGAGGGCGACGAGCAGCAGCGCCAGGCCGCGCTGCAGCTGATCGACCAGTTCCCCGAGCTCGCCGGCCCCGCGCCGCGCTTCTTCGAGGTGACCGACGTCCCGGCGCCGGGGCTCGTCGTCGTCGCCACGGGCAACTGGCAGCCCTGACCCGCACCGGGGCAGCCCCCCGGAACACCGGGCGACCCCCGGCCGTTGGGGCCTGCGTGCGTTCCCTCCGCGGGCTCGTGCGTCCCCGCCCGCGCCCCGGAGCGCGCGCCGCGGCCGCCGCCCTGCTCGCCCTCGCCCTGCCGGCCGGTCTGCTCGCGTTCGCGCCCCCGGCGGCCGCCGCCGAGGTGCGGACGGAGGAGGCCCGGGTGCCCTCGGGCTCCGGCGAGGACGCCGTCGAGCTCGACACCACCCTCTACCTCCCCGGCACCGACGAGCCCGCGCCCGCCGTGGTGCTCGCGCACGGCTTCGGCGGCAGCAAGCGCTCGGTCGCCGACGACGCGGCGGACCTGGCCGACCGCGGGTACGTCGTCCTCACCTACTCGGCCCGCGGGTTCGGCGAGAGCACGGGGCGGATCGGGCTCAACGACCCGCGCTACGAGATCGCCGACCTCTCCACGCTGCTCGACCTGCTGGCCGAGCGCGAGGAGGTCGAGCTCGACGCCGAGGGCGACCCGCGGGTGGGGGTGGCCGGCGGCTCCTACGGCGGGGCGCTCGCCCTGCTCGGCGCGGCCTACGACGAGCGGGTCGACGCCATCGCGCCGCAGATCACCTGGCACTCGCTGACCACGTCGCTCTTCCCGTCGCAGACCGGTGACCTCGACGCCGGCACGGTCGCGGCGGTGCCGCAGACGGAGGCGGCCGGCGTCTACAAGCAGCTGTGGTCCGGGCTGTTCTTCGGCATCGGCTCGGCGTCGGGCGGCCTGCTGGACGCCCTCGGCGGCGGGACCGGCGCCGGCGGCGGGGCCGCGCTGCCCGCCGGCCTGCCCGAGCAACTGCTCGAGCAGGCCGCCGCGGACCCGGAGGCCGCCGAGCTGCTGCTCACCTGCGGCCGCTTCAGCCTCGAGGTGTGCGAGGCCTACCAGGCGGCCGCCTCCACCGGCACGCTCACGCCGGAGGTCGCCGCGGTGCTCGACCGCAGCAGCCCGGCCGGCGTCCTCGACCGGATCGACGTGCCGACGCTGCTGGTGCAGGGCACGCGGGACTCGCTGTTCGGGCTGGGCCAGGCCGACGCGAACGCGCGTGGGATCGCCGCGGACGGGACCCCGGTCAAGGTGGTCTGGTTCGCCGGGGGCCACGACGCCTCGTCGTCGGACGGGCAGGCCGAGGACCTCCGCGACCAGGTCGCCGGCTGGTTCGACTGGCACCTGCGAGGGCAGGGCGAGGACCCCGGCACGGGCTTCGAGTTCCCCGCGCCCACCGGCCTGGGCGCCACGGTCGGCCGGGTGCAGGGCGGCGGCCGGACCGTCGCGGCGGAGGTCTACCCCGGGCTGGACGGCGCCGAGCCGGCCACCCGCCGGGCGGTGACCGTCTCCGGGCCCGTGCAGCCGGTCGTCACCCCCGCCGGTGGCACGCCCGCCGCGCTCACCACGCTGCCCGGGCTCGGGGCGCTGACCTCCGCCCTGGGCGGCACCACCGCGGAGATCCCCGGCCAGTTCGCCGCCTTCGACAGCGCACCGCTGGAGGCCCCGGTCGAGGTCGTCGGCGCCTCGAGCATCGACCTCGCGGTCTCCTCGCCCAGCGGCAGCGCCACCCTCTTCGCCAAGCTCTACGACGTCGGCCCGGACGGCGCGACCACGTTGCCCGGCGGGCTCGTGGCGCCGCTCGCGCTCACCGGCGTCTCCACCGACCCGACCGCCCCGACGCGGGTCAGCGTCACGCTCCCGGGCATCGTGCACCGCTTCGAGACCGGGCACACCATGCGCGTGCTGGTCTCCTCCACCGACCAGGCCTTCGCGCTGCCCGACGAGGCGGCGGTCTACTCGGTCGGGCTGGCCTCGGACGTCGCCCCCAACGGCGTCGCCGCGGGCGAGGCGACGCTGGCCGCCCCCGAGGTGGAGGGCCGCAGCGAGGCCCCGGCCGGCACGTCCCGCTGGTGGGTGCTGCTCGCCGTCCTCGCCGGGCTCGGGCTGCTGGGCTGGCTCGCCGCCCGCTGGTGGGGCGGCCGCCGCGACCGGCGGATCTCGCAGGTGGAGCCCGACGGCGAGGACGTCCCGCTGCGCTTCACCGGCGTGACCAAGGCCTACAAGGACGGCTTCGTCGCCGTCCGCGACCTCTCCTTCGAGGTGCGCCGCGGCCAGGTGCTCGGCCTGCTCGGGCCCAACGGGGCCGGCAAGACGACGTCGCTGCGCATGCTCATGGGGCTGATCCGGCCCACCGACGGGCGGATCAGCATCTTCGGGCACGCCGCCGGCCCCGGTGCCCCCGTGCTGTCCCGGCTGGGCTCGTTCGTCGAGGGCACCGGCCTGCAGCCGCACCTCTCCGGCCGCGACAACCTGACCCTCTACTGGGCGGCCACCGGCCGCCCGGCCGAGGACGCGCACATGGAGGAGGCGATCGAGGTCGCCGGCCTCGGCGCGGCGATCGACCGGCCGGTGCGCCGGTACAGCCAGGGCATGCGCCAGCGGGTCGCCATCGCCCAGGCGATGCTCGGCCTGCCCGACCTCCTGGTGCTCGACGAGCCGACCAACGGGCTGGACCCGCCGCAGATCCACGCCATGCGCGAGGTGCTGCGCAACTACGCCGCCACCGGCCGCACGGTCATCGTCTCCAGCCACCTGCTGAGCGAGATCGAGCAGACCTGCAGCCTCGTGGTCGTCATGGCCCGGGGGCAGAAGATCGCCCAAGGCACCGTCGAGGAGATCGTCGGTGCCGGTGGCTCGGTGCTGATCGGCCTGGCCGACGACGCCGACACCGACCGGGCGGTCGCCGTCCTCGCGGGCCTGCCGGGCGTCACCGCCGGGCGCACCGACGACGGCCTCGTCGCCGAGCTCGACGACGCGCGGCGGGCCGACGTGCTGCAGGCGCTGGTGTCCGCGGGCATCGCCGTGGACCAGTTCACGCCGCGGCGCCGGCTGGAGGACGCCTTCCTGGCGCTGGTGGGGGAGTCATGACGACGGGCACCGAGCAGCACGTGCAGCCCACCGGGGCGGTGGCCGGCTACCGGCCGGAGCGGACCCTGCGGCTCGCGGTCGAGCTGCGCCGGCAGTTCAAGCGCCGGCGGACCCTGGGCGTCTTCGCGCTCATGGCCGCGCTGCCGCTGATCCTGATCGCCGCGCTGCAGCTGGGCGCCGACGAGGAGGCGGCGGAGAACACGCGGATCAACCTGGTCGACGTCGCGACGGCGAGCGGGCTGAACTTCACGCTCTTCGTGCTGTTCGCGACCACGGGGTTCTTCCTCGTCGTCGTCTACGCGCTCGTCTTCGGCGACACCGTCGCCAGCGAGGCGCAGTGGGGGTCGCTGCGGTACGCGCTGGCGACCCCGGTCCCGAGGGCGCGGCTGCTCCGGCAGAAATGGCTCGCTGCGTTCGTGCAGGCCGTCGGTGCGCTGCTGACGCTGGCGGTGGTCTCGGTGGTGGCCGGCGGCGTCGCGTTCGGCTTCGGCGACATCACCACACCGGTCGGCGTCGGGATCGACCAGGGCGAGGGCATGCTCCGGCTGGCCGGGATGCTCGGCTACCTGGCCGTCCACCTGCTTACCGTCGGGGCGCTGGCCTTCTGGTTCTCGACCATCACCGACGCGCCCCTGGCCGCCGTCGGTGGGGCCGTGTTCACGGTCGTCGTCTTCGCGATCCTCGACGAGGTGGAGCAGCTCGGCGCGATCCGCGACTGGTTCCCGCTCGCGGAGGCCTACGCGTGGACCGACCTGCTGCAGACGCCGGTGGACTCCGGCGACCTGTTCCGCGGGGTGGTGCAGGCCCTGGTCTACGCCGCCGTCTTCACCGCGCTGGGCTTCCGCCACTTCGCCCGCCGCGACGTGACCAGCTAGATGCACTGTCGCGCCGAGTGGGCCCCGGAGGGGTCCCGGAGGCGTGATCGGACTCGCTCAGCGCGACGGCAGAAGGCACCTGACGGCGGTGTCATCCGGAGGATGACGATGCCGTCGCACCTGGCCGCGGTGCGATCCGGAGGATCGCGGTGTCACAGCGAGGCGCGCACGGCCTGCGCCCAGCCCTCGCCCATGGCGCCGGCGGTCACCGAGGCGTTGGGGAGGGCGGCCAGCGCCTCGGCCATGCCGTCGACCGCGGCACCGTTCGCGGTGATCCACAGCCGGCCCACCGCGGGCGCCATGTCCAGGTCGCTGACGCTGTCCCCGATCGCCACGGCGTCGTCGGGGGAGAGGCCGCGGCGCTCCAGGTCCCAGGCGATCGCCGCGCCCTTGGAGATGCCGCGCGGCATCAGGTGGTAGACGCGCGGCGGGGCGGCGTCCTCGGCCAGCCCCATCCACGGCGCCGCGGGGATCGCCCCGTTGTCCTTGAGCGTCAGCCACCCGACCCCGCGCTCGGCCAGCCAGGCGTCCACGGCGAGCGCGTCCACCCGCCCGCGGAGCAGCGCGTCGGTGGCGTGGGTGGCGTGCCAGGGCGCGTGCCACTCCAGCTGCCCGGGGAGCGCCGCGACGAGGTCCTCCACGACGCCGAGCTCGGCCATGACGTCCATCGGGGTGCGGTCCCCGTACTCCTCGGGCAGCGCACCGCGCAGCCGGTGGGTGTTCCGCCCCGAGCCCCAGCCGATCGTGGCGCCCAGCTCCGCGATGGCGCCGTCGGCGGCGAAGATGCGCGCGGCCTCCACCACCTGCTCGTAGGTGCGGCCGCTGACCAGCACCAGGGACGCCCCGGCGCGGTGCAGGTCCAGCAGCGCGCCGGCCGGCCCGTCGGTGAGCTCGCGCCCCGCCGTGTGCCAGAAGGAGCCCCGCGGGCCCACCATCGTGCCGTCGAGATCGGTGTAGACGACGCGCGCGCTCACCAGCCCATCCTGTCCCGCCGCCGGGCGCGCGTCGCGACTGGGTAGAGTCCACGCCGTTCACTCATCCAGAGGGGCAGAGGGACACGGCCCGACGAAGCCCCGGCAACCGCCGCCCGCAGCGCTCAGCGCGACGGGGGGGAGGTGCCAATTCCGTCCCGCGCGGCTCGACGGCCCGCAGCGGGGAAGATGAGGAGGTAGTCGTCGCATGACCCTCACCGCTCCCGGATCCCTCCAGGCCGACTCCAGCGCCGGCGGCCCGGTGCCCCCTTGTCCCGCGCGCGGGCTGGTCTGCCGCAACTGCGGCGCCACGTTCGGGCTCATCGCCCAGCACGCCTGCGCCGAGTGCTTCGGCCCGCTGGAGGTCGACTACGACCCCGAGCTGATGAAGGCCGTGACCCGCGAGCAGATCGAGGCCGGGCCGCAGAACATCTGGCGGTACGTGGCCCTGCTGCCCGTCGGCCAGGACCCGGCCGACCGCGTCTCGCTCGACCCCGGGATGACCCCGCTGGTCCGCGCCGACCGCCTCGCCGCCGAGCTCGGCCTCACCGGCGGGCTCTGGGTCAAGGACGACTCGGCCAACCCCACCCACTCCTTCAAGGACCGCGTGGTCAGCCTCGCCGCGACCGCCGCCAAGGGTCTGGGCTACAAGAAGATCGCCGCCGCCTCCACCGGCAACCTGGCCAACTCGGTGGCCGCGCACGCCGCCCGCGTCGGCCTGCCCTCGTTCGTGTTCATCCCGAGCGACCTGGAGCCCGGCAAGGTGGTGCAGTCGGCGGTCTACGGGCAGACGCTGGTCGCCGTCGACGGCTCCTACGACGACGTCAACCGGCTGACCAGCGAGCTCGGCGAGACCGACGAGTTCGAGGACACCGCCTTCGTCAACCAGAACGTGCGGCCCTACTACGCCGAGGGCTCCAAGACGATGGGCTACGAGATCGCCGAGCAGCTGGGCTGGCGCATCCCGGCCCAGGTGGTCATCCCCATGGCGTCCGGGTCGCTGCTGACCAAGGTCGACAAGGCCTTCCGCGAGCTGGCCGCCGCCGGCATCGTCGAGGCCACCGGGTGGACGATCTTCGGCGCGCAGTCGGCCGGCTGCGACCCGATCGCGACCGCCTTCGACAACGGCTGGGACGTCGTGAAGCCGGTGAAGCCCACCGGGATCGCCAAGTCGCTCAACATCGGCAACCCGGCCGACGGCCCCTACGCGCTGGACGCGATCCGGCGCACCGGCGGCGCGGTCGCGCGGGTGGGCGACGACGAGATCGTCCAGGGCATCCGCGACCTCGCCCGCACCACCGGCGTCTTCGCCGAGACCGCCGGCGGGGTGACCGTCGCGGTGCTCCGCAAGCTGGTCGAGAGCGGCCGGCTGGACCCGGCCAAGGAGACCGTCGTCCTCAACACCGGGGAGGGCCTGAAGACCCTCGACCCGCTCGAGCCCGTCGTCGGCCCGACGCACCGGGTGGAGCCGTCGCTGAAGTCGGTGCGGGCCGCCGGGCTCATCGGCTGAGGCCGCTGGTCGCCCGATCCGGCAACACGGTGGCGGGGAAGCCCTTGCACCCCGCGGCTGCTCATGTACCTTCTCGCGCGGATCCAGTTCCATGTTCGTGATATGCGGGCGGAAGAGCTAGGCCCGGTCCCCCGATCCAGAGGGACCGTCCGCACGCACGAAACGTGGGAGCACACGTGGCACAGGGCACCGTGAAGTGGTTCAACGCCGAGAAGGGCTTCGGCTTCATCGCCGTCGACGGCGGCCAGGACGTCTTCGTCCACTACTCGGCCATCCAGATGGACGGGTACAAGAGCCTCGACGAGGGCCAGCGCGTCGAGTTCGAGGTCGTCCAGGGCGCCAAGGGCCCCCAGGCCGACGCCGTCCGCAGCGCCTGAGAACCACCCAGCAGCACCGATCGGAGGCCCGGTTCCCCCAGCGGGGGAGCCGGGCCTCCGGCATTCCTTGCACTCGCCCGCCCCGAGTGCCAGACTCGCTTCTGGCACTCGTACCCTCTGAGTGCCAATCAGGTCGGTCGGTGAGGCACCGGCGCGCGGGCCGAAGGAGCGCCCGCACCGCTGGTGTCGTCCGTCGCGGGCGCCGCACCCGGCCGTGCAGCGATCAACGCATGGAGGACATCACCACATGGCCAAGATGATCGCCTTCGAGGAAGAGGCGCGCCGCGGCCTCGAGCGGGGCATGAACACCCTCGCCGACGCCGTCAAGGTGACCCTCGGCCCCAAGGGCCGCAACGTCGTCCTGGAGAAGAAGTGGGGCGCCCCCACGATCACCAACGACGGTGTGAGCATCGCCAAGGAGATCGAGCTCGAGGACCCGTGGGAGAAGATCGGGGCCGAGCTCGTCAAGGAGGTCGCGAAGAAGACCGACGACGTCGCGGGTGACGGCACCACCACCGCCACCGTGCTCGCCCAGGCCCTCGTCCGCGAGGGGCTGCGCAACGTCGCCGCCGGCGCCAACCCGATGGCCCTGAAGAAGGGCATCGAGAAGGCCGTCGCCTCGGTCAGCGAGTACCTGCTCTCCACGGCCAAGGACGTCGAGACCAAGGAGCAGATCGCCGCCACCGCGTCGATCTCCGCCGCCGACCCCGCCATCGGCGAGCTCATCGCCGAGGCGATGGACAAGGTCGGCAAGGAAGGTGTCATCACCGTCGAGGAGAGCAACACCTTCGGCCTCGAGCTCGAGCTCACCGAGGGCATGCGCTTCGACAAGGGCTACATCTCGCCCTACTTCGTGACCGACGCCGAGCGCATGGAGGCCGTCCTCGACGACCCGTACGTGCTCGTCGTCAACAGCAAGATCAGCTCGGTCAAGGACCTGCTCCCGCTGCTGGAGAAGGTCATGCAGTCGGGCAAGCCGCTGGCCATCATCGCCGAGGACGTCGAGGGCGAGGCCCTCGCGACCCTGGTCGTGAACAAGATCCGGGGCACCTTCAAGTCCGTCGCCGTCAAGGCCCCGGGCTTCGGTGACCGCCGCAAGGCCATGCTCGGCGACATCGCCATCCTCACCGGTGGCCAGGTCATCAGCGAGGAGGTCGGCCTCAAGCTCGACACCGCCGACGTCGCGCTGCTGGGCCGCGCCCGCAAGGTCGTCGTCACCAAGGACGAGACGACGATCGTCGAGGGTGCCGGGGACGCCGACCAGATCCAGGGTCGGGTCAACCAGATCCGCAGCGAGATCGAGCGGTCGGACTCCGACTACGACCGGGAGAAGTTGCAGGAGCGCCTGGCCAAGCTGGCCGGTGGCGTCGCCGTCATCAAGGCCGGCGCCGCGACCGAGGTCGAGCTCAAGGAGCGCAAGCACCGCATCGAGGACGCGGTGCGCAACGCCAAGGCCGCCGTCGAGGAGGGCATCGTCGCCGGTGGTGGCGTCGCCCTCGCGCAGGCCACGGCCGTCGCGTTCGAGAAGCTCGAGCTCGAGGGTGACGAGGCGACCGGTGCCAACATCGTGCGCGTCGCGCTCGAGGCGCCGCTGAAGCAGATCGCCGTCAACGCCGGCCTCGAGGGTGGCGTCGTCGCGGAGAAGGTCCGCAACCTCGACACCGGGCACGGCCTCAACGCCGCCACCGGCGAGTACGTGGACCTCGTCGGCGCGGGCATCATCGACCCCGCCAAGGTGACCCGCTCGGCGCTGCAGAACGCCGCCTCCATCGCGGCGCTCTTCCTCACCACCGAGGCCGTCATCGCCGACAAGCCGGAGAAGGCCGCTCCGGCCATGCCCGGTGGCGACGGCGGCATGGGCGGCATGGACTTCTGAGAAAGGACCCCCTCGCTTCCCGGAACACGCTCCGGGCCCCGGCGAGGGGGCCGTTCCAGAACGTCGCCACAGGGGCGGTCCCGCATCGCGGGGCCGCCCCTGTCGGCGTCTCCGGGGCCTCCCGGGGAAGCCCCGACGTGCGTCCCGGAGCCCGACTTCCGGGGAAACGGGCCCTGAGCTGCCCTCCCGAGCCCTGCTTCCGCGAAGAAGGGCCACCCCGGCACAGGCCGGGGGCCCGCCACCGAACGGTGACGGGCCCCCGGGTCGTGCGACGGGTCAGCGGACCTCGACCGGGAACGGTCCGAAGACCGCCCCCTCGCTCGACTTGACCCAGATCTCGGTCGGTGCGGTCGCCGGCGCCGGGTCGACGGTGGCGTCCCAGGCCCCGACGTTCTCCGGGGCCTCGATCGCACCGACGACGGCCGTCGGGTACCCGGCGATCGGGTTCAGCGCCGGCCCGGTGCCCGCGGTGTTGGTGCGGTGCACCGTGATCGTCGCCCCGGGCACGGTGCCCGAGCCGCTGATCCGGAACTCGTCGCCGGTCCGGAACTGCGCCAGACCGATCGCGATGTCGTCACCCACGACCCGGTGAATCACCGGGAGCGACAAAGCGCTGTACGGGGTGGCGGCCGCCGTCCGGGACTGCACCCGGAAGGTGTACCGCTGGCCGTCCGCGTTCTTCGGTAGTCCGGTGACCTGCGCCGTGGTACCGGTGACGACGGTGTCGTACTCAGGCATGAGCACGACCGTGACGGGGGTCGTCGCCGTCGCGTCCGTCCGGAGGGAGACCCGCACCCGGTAGCTGGTGGCATCGGGCACCGGGTTCCACGCGAGGTCGACCCGCCCCTGGGGAGCCGCCGGGTCAGGCCCGGCGCCACTGGTCCCGGTGATCGCCAGCCCCGTGGGTGCAACCGCCGCGGCGGCTGGCTGGGGCGACACGACGCCGGAGGCGTGCGTGGCGTTCCCGGCGGCGTCGATCACCGCGATGGCGACCGGGGTGTTGTCGGCCGTGATCGCGATCGGGCCCTGGTAGATGAGCGCCGAGGGGGAGGGCACGTTGCCGCCGGCCTCGGTGGTCACCGCCGAGCCGTCCACCGTGTAGTAGATGGTGCCCTCGTCGGCGGACAGGGTCAGGCTCCGGTTGGCCGCGACCACCGCGGTCGTCCCGTTCAGCACCGGGTCGGTGGTCAGCACGGGAGCGGTGGTGTCGGTCTCGCCCTCCGGGAGCTCGGGCGAGGCCGTCCCGGCCAGGGCGAAGGGAGCGCCCATCTCGTTGCCGACCATCGAGCGGACCTCGACGGAGTACAGCGAGCCGCCGGTCAGGCCGTCCACGACCACCTGGGTGGTCTCGGCACCCACGCGGTAGCCCTCCTGCCGCTGGTTGCCCTGGTCGATGGCGGTGACGCTGTAGCCGGTGACCGCTGCGCCACCGACCACCGGAGTCGCGGAGGCCCAGGTGACCGTGGCCGCGGTCCCGTCGGCGTTCCAGACCGTGGAGTACTCGCTGACCGGGGGCTTGGCGCCGTCCGGGCCGGCCGGGCAGCCGGGGGCACCACCGCTGGCCAGCCCGTACTCGGCCAGGGTCAGGCCGAGCTGCTGCTCGACGGTGGTGGCATCGGCCATCCAGCTCAGCGCCGTGGCCTGGCCCTCGAACACCAGCTGCTGGTCCGTCGGCGACAGGTCGTCGAACGTCACGGTGAACTCGCCGTTCGCCGCGGTGCCCGAGACCGTGTAGCCGGTCGGGACCTCGTCCGGCACCTCGTTGGGGCTCCAGCCGATGGCCCGCTCGCCGATGGCGCTGGGCGCGTCGCGCCCGCGCATGGCCGGGTTGACCACCTCGATGTTCAACCGGTCGAGGCTCACGTCGGAACCGTAGGTGCCCTTGATCGTGACCGAGTTGACGCTGCCCGGCGCCGGGTCGCTGGCGGTGATCTCGGTGATCTGCGCGGAGCCCACCTGCATGCCGTCGACCAGCGGGGAACCGCTGAACCTCACCGACACCTGGTCGCCGGGCACGATGTCCGGGGTGACGTCGGTGAAGCACGACGCCGAGTCGTGGTTCCACTCGATGAAGCCGTCCGCCGGCACGACGCCTGTCGCGGTGCCGACGGTCTGCCCTCCGCGCGAGACGGTGAGGGTCGCCGTCTGGCCGGCCTGGGCGGTGTAGCCCTCGATCGCGACCATGTCGCGGTCGGGGAAGACCTCGATGTTTCCCGGCCCGGCCGGCGGGGTGCCGGCGCTCGCCACCCCCGCGAGGGTCGTCACGACCCCCGCGGCGGTGACGACGGCGAGGCCGCCCGCCATCGCGGCGCGGCGGGCTCTGGTGGTGGTGCGGAGCGCTCCGGTCGCGGAGGAG
>NZ_SSXA01000050.1 GCF_021698975.1 Blastococcus sp. KM273128
GGCGCCGGCTCGAGGGGCGCTTGGCGCGCCGGCACCTCGATCGGCGCCGGCACCGGGCGCTCCCCGCCGCCCGGGGGACCGAGCAGCGCCCACGCCGTCGCACCGCCGAGCAGCACGGCCACCAGGCCGGCGAGCACGGCGGCGGAGCGGGGAGGCGGGCGCACGGTCCGAGGGTGCAGCGGGCGGGTGTCGAACCGGTGAGAAGGAGATGAGGACGCTCTCATGCGTCGGGGGCGGCGCGGTCACCCCAGGGCGGTCGTCGCCGTCACCAGCACCAGGTCCGCGCCGTGCGAGCCGGCGACGTCGACGCCCTCGGGCCGCGGCTCGAAACCGGGGAGCCCGGCCAGGCCGTCGCTGCCGTCGGTCGCGCGCAGCCGCACCGGGCCGTCGCCCTCCACCGTGAAGGCCGCCTGCAGCCCGTCGGCGGGCGGCGCGTGGAAGGTGACGCGCAGCGCGCTGCCGCCGATCGCCTCCTCGGGCACGTCCCGGCCGCCGATCCGGCCGCGGACGACGCTGCCGCCGTCCACGGTCAGCTGCAGGTCGACGAGGCGGACCCCCGCCCGCTGCGGCGTGATGCGCACGGCGATCTCCCGCCGCCCGCCGAGGAGCTCGTCGGAGACGACGGCGACCTCCGGGGCGGGGAGGTCGGCGACCTCGGCCGGCCCGGTCAGCAGGTCGCGGCCGGCGAGGTAGGGCAGCTCCGCCCCGAGCGCACCGCGGCCGTCGACGAAGCGCCCCGTCCACTCCCCCGGCGGCGTCTCGGTGGTCACCCACCGGGCCTGGTCCTGGTCGGCGTCGAGCACGTAGGCCAGCCGGCTGGGCACCGGGTGCCCGGCGTCGAACCGGTCGACCGCGAGCCCCACCGCCACGCACGCCCACGCCGTGACCAGCGCCACGCCGGGGACGGCGGCCGCGGCGAGCCGGCCGCGCGCCCCGGTCGCCGTCCCGGGGTCCGGGAAGAGCAGCTCGAGGGCCGGCAGCAGGGCGAGGACGCCGAGGACGACGACCACCGCCGGCGCCAGCGCCTGCGACAGGCCGAGGGCGGGGAAGAACAGCGCGGCCGTCGGCGCGAGGACCAGCACCGCCGTCGCCCCGGTGAGCAGCGCGGCGACGGCGGTCACGACCCGGTTCCGCGCCAGGACGGCGACGACGCCGGTGAGCCCACCGACCAGCGCGGGCCACGCCGCCAGGTAGGAGCCGCCCGGCGCCACCGCGGCGAGCACCGCCGCGAGGACGGCGAGCCACACCAGCGCGCCGGCCTGCAGCGCGGCCGGGCCCACCCGGCGGCGCAGCAGCGCGTACCAGAGCAGCACCACGCCGAGCACCACCGCGACCGCGGCCAGCCGGAACCAGCCGGGCCGCCAGGGGTCCAGCATCGTGGCGTAGCCGGGGCGCGTGGCGACCAGCGCCGCCCACAGCCCCTGGACGGCGAGCGGCCCGGCCACGAGCGGGACCACCGCCAGCGCCGCCGCCCCGGCCGTGCGCCGCAGCGGGCCGACCCCGCGGGCGCGCAGCGTCCACCCCAGGCCGGCGACCGCGGCGAGCGCCGCCCCGGCCACGGGCCAGACCAGCCAGCCCGGGTAGCGCACCAGCAGGCCCGGCAGGGGGAAGTAGGTCGCGTCCTCGGCCGCGGGCTCGGCGAGGACGGCGAGGTCGCGCCCGCCCAGCTCGCGGGTGAGCGCGAGGGTGTTGTCGCCGAGCGCCTGCAGGGTGCCGCGGTCCAGCCGCTCCGGGGTGTCCTGCGGCGAGTGGTAGGCGGCCGCACCGTCGATGAAGGCGGTGTTCATGCCGGTGAAGGCGCCGTCCTCGAGCAGCACGCTGAAGTCGGTGTCGTTGGGCAGCGCCCGGTAGACCTCGACGGCGAAGCTGCTCGCGACCGGGTGCGGCGCGGCGTCGGCGAACGCCGCGGCGAGGCCGGCGTTGCCGCGCGAGGTCTCGAACATGATCGGCGGCCCGCCGGTGCCCCGGGCCTCGACGTTGAGCACCACGCCACCGCCGGCCAGCGGGTGGGAGGCGGCGAACGCCTCGGCGCCGCAGAGGCAGGCCTCCTCGGCGTCGGTGAGGACGACGACGACGTCGTTGCGCAGCGGCGGGCCCTCGGTCAGGGCGCGGACCGACTCCAGCAGCGTGGCGACGCCGGCCGCGTCGTCGGCCGCGCCCGGGCCGCCCTCCACCGAGTCGTGGTGGGCCACCAGGTAGAGCCGGCCGGTGGGTTCGGCCCCCGGGAGGACGGCGACGACGTTGCGCACCCGCGCCATCCGGGCCCCGCCCCCGCCGCCGGCCCGGGCGCCGACGGCGTTCTGCACGCGGGTGTCCAGCCCGAGGTCGGTGAGCGTGGCGACCAGGTGCTCCACCACCGCGTCGTTCGCCCGGCTGCCCGCCACGTGCGGTCCGGCGGCGATGCGCTCGACGTGGGCGAGGGCGCGGGCGGCGCTGAACTCCCCGGCCGGGGCGTCCGCCGGGCGCGGGTCCGGCGGCTGCAACCCCACGACGGTCCAGGCGGTGAGCGCCAGCAGCAGCGCTACGACGGCCAGCCCCGCGAGGCGGCCGGGGCCAGACGGGCGCTCGGCGGGCACACGACCTCCTCGGACGACGACCCGCGCACCCTAGGGCGCGGACGGACCCCGGCCGGGCAGGCGCGACCGACGGTGCCTGGTTGACTGCCGCCATGAGCAGCGCCCCCACCTCCCGCGCCGTCCTGGTCACCGGCGCCTCCCGCGGCATCGGGCGGGCGATCGCGCTGGCCTTCGCCGCCCGGGGCGACCGGGTGGCCGTGCACTGCGGCAGCTCGCGGCAGGCGGCGGAGCGGGTCGCCGCCGAGCTGCCGGGCAGCGGCCACGCCGTGGTGCAGGCCGACGTCGCCGACGCGGAAGCGGTCGGCGCGGCGGTGGACGAGGCCGCCGCCGCCCTCGGGGGCCTGCAGGTGCTGGTGAACAACGCCGGCGTCTTCACCCCGCACCCGCCACTGGAGACCTCGTGGGCCGACTGGCAGGCCGTGGTGGCCCGCACGCTGCAGGTCAACCTGGTCGGCGCGATGCACGCCACCTTCCGCGCGGTGCCGCACCTGGTCGCCGGCGGCGGCGGGGCGGTCGTCAACGTGACCAGCCGCGGCGCCTTCCGCGGCGAGCCGGCCACGCCGGCCTACGGCGCCGCCAAGGCGGGGCTGAACGCGTTCGGGCAGTCGATGGCCCAGGCGCTCGCCCCGCACGGGATCAGCGTGGGCAGCGTCGCGCCGGGGTTCGTGCAGACCGAGATGGCGCGCGAGGTCCTCGACGGCCCGGGCGGGGACGCCGTCCGGGCGCAGTCGCCCTACGGCCGCGTGGCCCGGCCGGAGGAGGTCGCCGCGGCGGTGCTGTGGCTGGCGTCGCCGGAGGCCCGGTTCTCCACCGGGACGATCATCGACGTCAACGGGGCCAGCTACCTGCGCAGCTGAGCCGCTCAGCTCAGGGTGTGCAGCCAGTTGGTGAGCAGCTGCGCCCCGGCGTCCCCGGACTTCTCCGGGTGGAACTGGGTGGCCGAGAGGGCGGCGTTCTCCACGCCCGCGACGAACCGGTCGCCGTGCTCGGCCCAGGTCACCAGCGGCGGGGCCAGCGGCGAGGCGGCGCCGTCCTGGCCCATCGGGAAGCTGCGCACCCCGTAGGAGTGCACGAAGTAGAAGCGCTGGTCGGCGAGCCCGTCGAAGAGCACGCTGCCCCGCGGCGCCTGCACGGTGTTCCAGCCCATGTGCGGCAGCACCGGCGCCTGCAGCGGCTCGACGACGCCCGGCCACTCGCCGCAGCCCTCGGCGTCCACGCCGTGCTCCACGCCACGCTCGAACAGGATCTGCATGCCGACGCAGATGCCGAGCACCGGCCGACCCCCGGCGAGGCGGCGGCCGATGATCCGCCGGCCGTCGACGGCGTCCAGGCCCGCCATGCAGGCGGCGAACGCACCCACGCCGGGGACGACGAGGCCGTCGGCGTCCAGCGCCGTCCGCGCGTCGGACGTCACCGTCACCTCGGCGCCGACCCGCTGCAGCGCGCGCTCCGCGGAGCGCAGGTTGCCCGAGCCGTAGTCGAGGACCGCCACCTTCTTCACGCCTGCCACGCTACCGACCAGCGCCGGACGGCCCCGGGGTGTTCCCCCGGGCGCCGGCGAGCGTCGGCCGGTGGTCGTCTCCCGGCCCCAGTGACCGCCACCGGCCGACGGTCGACGGTCGATCAGCAGCCCGGCGGACCGGCCGGCGACCAGGGGACGATGGTGAGCTCCGGCCACTCCTGCTGCCACCGGGCAGCCTTGGCCTCGTAGACGTGGCGCGGGGCCAGCCGCCGGTTCGGCCGGACCACCAGGTCGAACAGGTCGGCGTAGCCGTGCGGCGCGTAGACCTCGGGCCGGCCGTCGCGGTCAATCCGCACCCCGTAGCAGCAGCAGACGGCCGCGAAGTGGTCGATGGCGTCGCGGCAGTCGCGGAACGGCGCTGCGGGCACCCCGAACCGCGCCTCGTACCAGAGGTGCACCCGGGCCTCGTTGCGGATCTCCACCGGCACCGGCAGGTCGGCGAACAGCTCCGCGCCGGCCCGGATGACGGCGTCCTCGGCGTCCCAGGAGGTGACGGGGTCGAAGTAGAAGAGATCGGCGTCCCGGATGCCGGTACCCGGCGGCCGGCCGGTGAGCTCGTTCCACACCGCCTGGAACAGCACCCCGGCGGTGAGCCACCACTCCCCCAGGCCGAGGGCCGGGGCGCGCTCGAGGACGGCCCGCACCGTGGGGTCGGCCGTCACGATCCCGAGGAACCGCTCCTCGTCGGCCGGGCGCACCTGTCTCAGACCAGGCGCAGGACGCCCGCGGCGCTGGCCAGCACGGCGGCGACCAGCAGGATGACCGCGAACGCCACCTGCGGGCCGGTGCGGCCGCCGCTCTCCGCGTCCAGCTGCCAGACGCTCCACGCCCCACCGAGCAGGAAGCCGCCGAGCAGCAGGAGCGGGAGCCCCCCGCTCACCGCCGGCCGCGACGGGTCACAGCGCGCCCTTGGTGGAGGGGACGTCGGTCACCCGGGGGTCCAGCGCCACGGCGGCGCGCAGCGCCCGCGCCAGCGCCTTGAACTGCGCCTCCACGATGTGGTGGGCGTCCCGGCCGGCGTAGAGCACCCGCACGTGCAGGCTGATCCGCGCGTTGAAGGCGAACGACTCCAGCACGTGCTTGGTGAGCGAGGTCGGGTAGTCCGGCCCGATCATCGGCGTCATGTTCTCCGGCTCGGCGTGCACGAAGTACGGCCGGCCGGAGAGGTCGACCGCCGCCTGCGCGAGCACCTCGTCCATGGGGATCGTGGCGTCGCCGTAGCGGGTGACGCCGCGCTTGTCGCCCAGCGCCTCGGCGAATGCCTGCCCCAGCGCGATGGCGACGTCCTCCACCGTGTGGTGCGCGTCGATGTGCAGGTCGCCGTCGGCCCGCACGGTGAGGTCGATGCCGCTGTGCTTGGACAGCGCGGTGAGCATGTGGTCGTAGAAGCCGACCCCGGTGCTGATCGAGCTGGCACCGGTGCCGTCGAGGTCGAGCTCGACGACCAGCTTGGTCTCGCTGGTCTCCCGTTCCACGCGTGCAGTGCGACCCATGCCGCTCATCCTCCCAGAGTGCTGCGGTGCGCCGGCGCGACCTCACCCAGCGCGGTGAGGAAGGCGTCGGTCTCCTCGGCGGTCCCGGCGGTCACCCGCAGCCAGCCGGGGAGGCCGACGTCGCGGACGAGGACCCCCCGGTCCAGCAGCGCCCGCCACGCGGCGGGGGCGTCGGCGAAGTGGCCGAAGAGGACGAAGTTGGCGTCGCTGGGCACGCTCGTCAGCCCGAGGCCGGGCAGCGCCGCCACGATCCGGTCGCGCTGCGCCTTCACCGCGTCGACGGTCGCCAGCAGGGCGTCGGTGTGCGCCAGCGCGGCCCGCGCGGCGGCCTGGGTGAGCGAGCTCAGGTGGTACGGCAGCCGGACCAGCTGGATGGCGTCGACGACGGCCGGGTCCGCGGCCAGGTAGCCCAGGCGCAGCCCCGCCATGCCGAAGGCCTTGCTCATCGTGCGGCTGACCACCAGCCGCGGCCGGCCGGGCAGCAGCGTGAGCGACGACGGCGTCCCCGCCCGGGCGAACTCCGCGTACGCCTCGTCGACCACGAGGACCCCGTCGGTCGCCTCGTAGAGGGCGGCCACGGTCTCCAGGTCGACGGCGGTGCCGGTCGGGTTGTTCGGGCTGGTGACGAAGACGACGTCGGGCCGCACCTGCTGCACCTGGGCCACGGCGGCGTCGGTGTCGATGGTGAAGTCCGCGGCCCGGTGCCCGTCGACCCACGCCGTCCCGGTGCCGGCCGCGATGATCGGGTGCATCGAGTACGAGGGCGTGAAGCCCAGCGCGGTGCGCCCCGCGCCGCCGAAGGCCTGGAGGACCTGCTGCAGCACCTCGTTGGACCCGTTGGCCGCCCACACCTGCGCGGGCTCCACCGGCACGCCGCCGGTGCGCGACAGGTAGGCGGCGAGGTCGGCCCGCAGCGCGACGGCGTCCCGGTCGGGGTAGCGGTTCAGCTCCAGCGCCGCGTGCCCCAGCGCCGCCCCCAGGTCGGCGAGCAGCTCGGCCGGCAGGGGATGCGGGTTCTCGTTGGTGTTGAGCCGGTGCGCGGCGGGCAGCTGCGGGGCGCCGTAGGGCGTGCGCCCACGCAGCTCCGGCCGCAGCGGGAGCTCGTCGAGCGACGTCACGACCGCTGCCGGACCCGCACCGCGGCCGCGTGCGCCGGCAGGTCCTCGGCGCCGGCGAGGGCGTCGACGTGCGCGGCGACGTCGGCGAGCGCCTGCTCGTCGTACTCGACCAGGTGGATGCCGCGCAGGAACGACTGCACCGACAGCCCGCTGGAGTGCCGCGCGCAGCCGCCGGTGGGCAGCACGTGGTTGGAGCCGGCGATGTAGTCGCCCAGCGAGACCGGCGACCACGCCCCGACGAAGATCGCCCCGGCGTTGCGCACCCGCATCGCCACGGCGCGGGCGTCGCGGGTCTGGATCTCCAGGTGCTCGGCGGCGTACGCGTCGACCACCCGCACCCCGGCGTCGAGGTCGTCGACCAGCACGATGCCCGACTGGGTGCCGTCCAGGGCGGTGGTGATCCGGTCGGAGTGCTTGGTGGCCGCGACCTGCCCGGGCACCAGGGCGAGGACGGCCTCGGCCAGCTCCTCGCTGGGGGTGACGAGCACGGCGCCGGCGAGCGGGTCGTGCTCGGCCTGGCTGATCAGGTCCGCGGCGACGTGCGCGGGGTCGGCGGTGTCGTCGGCGAGGATCGCCACCTCGGTCGGGCCGGCCTCGGAGTCGATGCCGATCAGCCCGCGCAGCAGCCGCTTGGCCGCCGTCACGTAGACGTTGCCGGGGCCGGTGACCATGTCCACCGGCTCGCAGGAGCCGGCGCCGTAGCCGAAGACGGCGATGGCCTGCGCCCCGCCGACGGCGTACACCTCGGTGACGCCCAGCAGCGCGCACGCGGCGAGCACGCCCGGGTCGGGCAGCCCGCCGTTGTCCCGCTGCGGCGGGGAGGCGACCGCGATCGACTCGACCCCCGCGATCTGGGCGGGGACGACGTTCATCACGACGCTGGACAGCAGCGGCGCCAGGCCGCCGGGGACGTACAGCCCCACGCGCCGGACCGGCAGCCAGCGCTCGGTGACGGTCCCGCCGGCCACCACCTCGGTGGTGACGTCGGTGCGCCGCTGGTCTGCGTGCACCTTCCGCACGCGGCCGATGGACTCCTCGAGGGCGGCACGCAGCGTCGGGTCGCACTCGGCCAGGGCCCGGTCGAGGGCCTCCTGCGGCACCGCGAAGTCCTCGGCGTCCACGCCGTCGAGCCGGGCGGTGATCTCGCGCACCGCCTGGGCGCCGCGCAGCCGCACGTCCTCGCAGAGCGGGCGCACCGTGGCGAGCACCGAGTCGATGTCGGTGGCCGCCCGCGGCAGCAGCCCGGCGAGCTCCCGGACGCCGGGCAGCGCGTTTCCACGCAGGTCGATGCGTGCCAGCACGAGGGCCTCCGGGGTCGGATCGGGGGGTGCGACGCGGCTCCCAGGGTATCCAGCGCTCTCGGGCACGCCCGGGGCGCCCGCGCGGGTGGGCGGCGCGCGGCCCGTAGGCTTGCCGGGATGGGTGAGCTGATCCCGCTGTTCCCGCTGGGGCGGCCCCTGTTCCCCGGGGTCGTGCTGCCGCTGCAGATCTTCGAGCCCCGGTACCGCCGCCTCATGCGCGATCTCCTGGACCTCCCCGAGCACGGGGACCGCCGCTACTTCGGGGTGGTCGCGATCCGGCAGGGCTGGGAGGTCGAGCGGGTGGCCCCGGCGGCGGCGTTGTACGACATCGGCTGCACCGCGCGGCTGCAGCGCGTGCAGCCGCAGGCCGACGGCGGCTTCCGCATCGTCACCGTCGGCGGCGAGCGGTTCCGGCTGCTCGACGTCGTCGTCGGCGAGGACCCGCCCTACCTGCAGGCCGAGGTCGAGTGGCTGGCCGAGGAGGAGGCGGCCGAGGAGGCCGCCGGGGACGCCGAGGCGGTGACCGACGGCGCCGGGCTGGCCCCGCCCCCGGACGCGCTGGCGGACTCCGTGGCCCGCGGGTCCCTGGACCTGCTGGCCCGCGGGGTGGGCGACCTGTTCACGCAGTACGTCGCCGAGGTGTCCGCGCTGGGCGCCGGCGCGCACGGGGACGGCGTGGAGGCGGCGGTGCGCCTGGCCGCGGCCGCCGACGACCCCTCGGCGCTCTCCTGGCTGGTGGCCTCCTCGGCGCTGCTCACCACCGAGGACCGGCAGGCGCTGCTGGCCGAGTCGGCGACGCGCCGGCGCCTGGCCGCCGAGTCCCGCCTGCTGCGCCGCGAGCTGACGCTGCTGCAGACGCTCGGCGCGGTGCCGGCGCCGCTGCAGCAGTTCGCCGCGCCCATGACGGTGAACTGAAGGCGGTCAGGAGCGGTCGAGTCCGTCGTCGGCGGCCAGCAGCGCGTACCCGAGGTACACCAGCAGCGCGGCGAACGGCGCGGCGGCCAGACCGGGCAACGAGCTGAGCACCAGCCCCGTGGTCACCTCGACGCCCACCTCGCCCAGCTGCGCCTCCGTCGGCGGGGGCGCCAGCAGCTCCCCGAGCTGCCAGGCGAGCACGGCGGCCGCCGAGGTCCCGACCGCGAGGGCGACGAGCATGCCCACCCCGCGGCCGCGGCGGACCCGCCACGCGGCCGCTCCGGCCAGCGCGCCCAGCCCGAGCAGCAGGAGGACGAACACGGCGTCGTCGGCCACCCGGACCTCCGCCGCGGGCGGGCCGACCGGTACCGGGCCGGTCTCGGTGACCTGGAAGTCGGCCCGCGGCGCCAGCAGCCACCAGAGCACCCCGGTCGGCAGCCCGGCGAGCACCAGCCCCACCAGCAGCGGGCGGGCGGCGCGCAGGTCCTCGCGGACCTCCGCCATCCCCCGCCAGTAGGCGTGCACGGGCACCCCCGGGGCGGGCTGGACGGGCAGCGGTGAGGTGGTCACCGCCCCAGTGAACAACGAGCGCGCGCCCGGCGGCGCGAGGGCCTCCTAGAGCAGCGCCACGCTCGTCGGGCCGAGGAGGGCCTTGATGTCGCCCATCAGCGCCGTGCTGGGGCGCACCCGGAGCCCCTGGTCCAGGCGGAGCACCGTCTCGCGGCTGCCGTTGACCAGCTTGAGCTGCACCTCCGTCGTCCCCGGGTGGCTGCCCAGCACCTCGCGGAGCCGCTCGACGACCGGCGGCGTGCAACGGGCGGCCGCCATGGAGACCAGCACCGGTCCGCGCGGCCCCTCGGTGAGCTCGGGGGTGGTCACCTCGGAGCCGAACAGCGAGGGCTGGTCGTCCCGGCGGCTGATCCGCCCCTTGACGACGACGATCTGGTCGCGGACGACCTTCTCCGAGACCTCGGCCCAGGTCTTGGGGAAGAACAGCACCTCGATGCCGGACTCGAGGTCCTCGAGCGTGGCGATCGCCCACGGCGCGCCCTGCTTGTTGGTGCGCGGGGAGACCGAGGTGAGGATGCCGGCGATGGTCACGTTCGCGCCGTCCTCGACCCCACCGGCGTTGATCTCGGCGATGGGGGTGTCGGCGTTGGCCGCCAGCACGTGCTCGACGCCGTGCAACGGGTGGTCGGAGACGTACAGGCCGAGCATGTCGCGCTCGAACATCAGCCGCTCGCTCTTGGACCAGTCGGCGGTGGGGATGGTGATGTCCAGCGCGCTGCCGAACGGGTCCTCGGCCGCGTCCCCCTCGCCGAAGCTGCCGAACAGGTCGAACTGGCCCTCGGCCTCCTTGCGCTTGAGCCCCATCGCGGAGTCGACCGCCTGCGCGTGGATCGCGACGATCCCCTGGCGCGAGTGGCCCAGGGAGTCGAAGGCGCCGGCCTTGGCCAGGGACTCGATGACCTTCTTGTTGCAGGCCACCGTGTCGATCTTGCGCATGAAGTCGGCGAAGTCCTTGAACGCGCCCTTCTCCTCCCGCGCCCGGACGATCGACTCGACGACGTTGGTGCCGACGTTGCGGACCGACGCCAGGCCGAAGCGGATGTCGGTGCCGACGGCGGTGAAGTCCCAGGAGGACTCGTTCACGTCCGGCGGGAGCACCTTGATGCCCATCCGGCGGCACTCGGCCAGGTAGATCGGCCGGCGGTCCTTGTCGTCCTGGACGCTGGTGAGCAGCCCGGCCATGTACTCGGCCGGGTAGTTGGCCTTGAGGTAGGCCGTCCAGTACGACACCAGGCCGTAGGCGGCCGAGTGGGCCTTGTTGAACGCGTAGTCGGCGAACGGGACGAGGATGTCCCACAGCGTCTTGATCGCGGCGCTGGAGAAGCCGTTGGCCTTCATCCCCGCCTCGAAGCCGACGAACTCGGCGTCCAGGACCGACTTCTTCTTCTTGCCCATCGCGCGGCGCAGCAGGTCGGCCTTGCCGAGCGAGTACCCGGCGACCTTCTGCGCGATCGCCATGACCTGCTCCTGGTAGACGATCAGGCCGTAGGTCTGGCCGAGGATGTCCTCGAGCGGCTCGGCGAGCTCGGGGTGGATCGGCGTGATCTCCTGCTGGCCGTTCTTGCGCAGCGCGTAGTTGGTGTGCGAGTTCGCGCCCATCGGGCCGGGGCGGTAGAGCGCGCCGACGGCGGAGATGTCCTCGAAGTTGTCCGGCCGCATGAGGCGCAGCAGCGAGCGCATCGGCCCGCCGTCGAACTGGAAGACCCCGAGGGTGTCGCCGCGGCTGAGCAGCGCGTAGGTGTTCGGGTCGGTGAGGTCCTTGCTGATCTCGTCGAGGTCGATCGGCTCCTTGCCGTTGATCACGATGTTGCGCAGCGCGTCGTCGATGACCGTGAGGTTGCGCAGGCCGAGGAAGTCCATCTTCAGCAGGCCGAGCGTCTCGCAGGTCGGGTAGTCGAACTGCGTGATGACCGCCCCGTCGGCCTCGCGCCGCATGATCGGGATCGAGTCGATCAGCGGGTAGCGGCCGATGATGACGCCGGCCGCGTGCACGCCCCACTGGCGCTTCAGCCCCTCGAGCTTGCGGGCCTGGTCGACGACCTCGGCCGCGCCCGGGTCGGACTCGTAGCGGGCGCGGAACTCCGCGGCCTCCTTGTAGCGCGGGTGGGCCGGGTCGAAGACGCCCGACAGCGGGATGCCCTTGCCCATGACGTCCGGCGGCATGAGCTTGGTCAGCTCGTCGCCCACCGAGTAGGGCCGGTCCAGCACGCGCGCGGCGTCCTTGATCGCGGCCTTGGCCTTGATCGTCCCGTAGGTGACGATCTGGCTGACCCGCTCCTCGCCGTACTTCTTCGAGACGTACTGGATGACCTCCCCGCGCCGGCGGTCGTCGAAGTCGATGTCGACGTCGGGCATGGAGACGCGCTCGGGGTTGAGAAAGCGCTCGAAGATCAGCCCGTGCTGCAGGGGGTCGAGGTCGGTGATGCCCATGGCGTAGGCGGCCAGCGAGCCCGCCGCCGAGCCACGCCCGGGGCCCACCCGGATGCCGTTGTCCTTGGCCCAGTTGATGAAGTCGGCGACCACGAGGAAGTACCCCGGGAAGCCCATCTGGGTGATGATCCCGACCTCGTAGTCGGCCTGCTTGCGCACGTGGTCGGGGATGCCGCCCGGGTAGCGCTTGTGCAGGCCGCGCTCGACCTCCTTGACGAACCAGGAGGTCTCGTCCTCCCCCGGGGGCAGGGGGAAGCGCGGCATGAGGTCGGCGCCCTCGGTGAAGGTGACCTCGCACTGCTCGGCGACCAGCAGGGTGTTGTCGCAGGCCTCGCGGAGGTCGCCGGTGAACAGCGCCCGCATCTCGGCGGCGGACTTCAGGTAGTAGCCGTCACCGTTGAACTTGAAGCGGTTGGGCTCGTTGAGCCGCGACCCGGTCTGGATGCACAGCAGGGCGTCGTGCGCCTCGGCGTCCTCCTTGTGCGTGTAGTGCAGGTCGTTGGTGGCCAGCAGCGGGATGCCGAGGTCCTTCGCGATGGCCATCAGGGCCGGGCGGGTCTTCTGCTCGATGGCCAGGCCGTGGTCCATCAGCTCGGCGTAGAAGTTCTCCCGCCCGAAGATGTCCTGGAAATCGGCGGCCGCCTGGCGCGCCTTGTCCTCCTTGCCGGCGCGCAGCCACATGTTCACCTCGCCCGACGGGCAGCCGGTGGTGGCGATCAGGCCCTTGCCGTAGCGCTCCAGCAGGTCGCGGTCGAACCGCGGCTTGCGGTACTGGCCCTCGAGGCTGGCCAGCGAGGAGATGCGGAAGAGGTTGTGCATCCCCTCGGTGGTGCGGGCCAGCAGCGTCATGTGGGTGTAGGCGGCCTTGCCCCGGTTCGAGCCGCCGTCACCCTCCTCGTCGATGAGGTTGTCGCCGAAGTCGAACGGCGCGCGGTCGAAGCGCGAGCCCGGGGTGTAGTACCCCTCCATGCCGATGATCGGCTTCACGCCCGCCGCGTTCGCCTGCTTGTAGAAGTCGTAGGCGCCGAAGACGTTGCCGTGGTCGGTCATCGCCAGCGCCGGCATGCCCTGCTCGGCCGCGGCCTTGGTGACCTCGGGCAGCTTCGCCGCGCCGTCGAGCATCGAGTACTCGGTGTGCACGTGCAGGTGCACGAACGAATCGGACGGGCTGCTCACAGCGGGTCTGGCTCCTCACGGGTCGTGCGTGCCCGGCCGGCGTCACGCGGCGGGCGACCGGCGGGGAAGACCGGCGGTGCGTGCGGGGGGCGGCAGGCACCGGCGGGCCGGTGCGTCGATCCTCGCACTGGTTCTGTTCTACGCCGAGGGTCTGACAGGACGTGTCTCCTCACACCGGACCGCTCCGTCACATGCGGCGCTCAGGGCAGCGGTCGCCGCATGGTGATGTGCGCGATGCCGGCCTCCTCGTAGACCTCGCCGACGGCGGTGTAGCCGGCGCGCTCGTAGAACCGGCGGGCCGGGAGCTGGGCGTGCAGCACCACCTCGCGGGCCCCGCGGTCCACCGCCTGCCGGTGCAGCTCCGCGAGCACCGCGGCGCCGTGGCCGCGGCCGCGCACCCCGGCGTCGGCGGCCATCCGGCCGATTCGCGCCGTGGCCCCGTCGAGCAGCAGTCGCCCGGTCGCGACCACGCGGCCGGCGTCGTCCCGGCTGAGCACGTGGACCGCGGTCCCGTCGGCGGCGTCCTGCTCGATCTCCGGCGGGACGCCCTGCTCCTCGACGAACACCCGCGTGCGCAGGGCCAGGACCTCGGCCAGGTCGGCGGGGGCGGCGACCTGCGCGGTGGGGCTGGGCACCGGCCCATTCTCGCCCCCGCCGCGGCGGGCCGGTCAGCGCCCCGGCGGGCCGCCCGCCTCGTGCACCGACGCCGGGAGCGCGCTGGCCGGCACCAGCAGGAACCGCAGGTCGATGAGCGCGTGCAGGAGCACGGGCAGCAGCAGCGAGCCGGTGTCCACGTAGACCAGCGCCATCACACCGCCCAGCACGCCGGTCAGGACGATCCCGGCGCGGCCCTGGTAGGCGTGCGCGAGGCCGAAGGCGACCGCCGCGACGACCACGAGCACCCAGGTGGGCGGGCCGCCGGCGACGGCCGCGACCACGGCGAGGAAGAAGCCCCGGTACAGCCACTCCTCGCACACCCCGGCGGTGACGCCGACCAGCGTGAACAGCCGCCGCTCCCCCTCGGTGCGGGGCAGCAGCGCCAGGGTGGACTGCCCGGGCGGCTCGGCGTGCCGGCCCTCCCCGGGGCGGCGAGCCGATCGGGCGGCCTCGAGCAGCGCTCCCGCCCGCAGCTGGCGGGTGGAGGCGACGACGAACAGCAGCACCACCACGACGACGACGACCGTCCCCGGCCCGGGCCACCCCCGCGGCCAGACCAGCCCGACGGCCGCGGCGTCGACCCCCGGCGAGGCCAGCCAGACGACGGAGGCGACCACCGCCAGCCCCCACTCGAGGACCAGCAGCCGCCGGTAGAACGAGCGGCGCGCCCCCGCGTCGGTGCGCAGCCGCCCTTCGAACCGGCGGTGCAGCACGTGACCGACGACGGGCTCCCCCACCACCAGGTAGGCCGCCACGACCACCGCGGCCAGCGCCGCCGGGCCGAAGGCGTCGAGGGCGACCGGCAGGGTCGTCACCGCCGGTGGGTCAGGCCTCGGCGCGCAGCACGGCCAGCGCGCCGGCGAGGTCGGGCGGGTAGGCGCTGGTGAACTCGACGAACTGCCCGTCGGCCGGGTGCGGGAAGCCCAGCCGCACCGCGTGCAGCCACTGCCGGGCCACCCCGAGGCGGGCGGCCAGCGTCGGATCGGCGCCGTAGGTCGTGTCGCCCACGCAGGGGTGGCGCAGCGCGGAGAAGTGCACCCGGATCTGGTGGGTGCGGCCGGTCTCCAGCCTGATGTCGACCAGGCTGGCCGCGGCGAACGCCTCGGTCACCTCGTAGTGGGTCACCGAGGGGCGGCCGCCGCTGACGACGGCGAACTTCCAGTCGTGCCGCGGGTGCCGGTCGATGGGCGCGTCGATGGTGCCGCGCGAGGGGTCGGGGTGGCCCTGCACGAGCGCGTGGTAGCCCTTCGCCACCGTCCGCTCCTTGAAGGCGGCCTTGAGCGCGGTGTAGGCCCGCTCGCTCTTGGCGACGACCATGACGCCGGTCGTGGCGGCGTCCAGCCGGTGCACCACGCCCTGCCGCTCGGCGGCGCCGGACGTGGAGATGCGGTACCCGGCGGCGGCCAGGCCGCCGATCACCGTGGGCCCGTCCCAGCCGGGGCTGGGGTGGGCCGCGACCCCGACCGGCTTGTCGACGACCACCAGGTCGTCGTCGTCGTGCAGGACCGTCATGCCCTCGACCGGCTGCGGCGGGGCCGGCTCGCCCGGCGGGGGCGGCAGCTCCACCTCCAGCCAGCTGCCCCCGGTCAGCCGGTCACCCTTGCCGCGCGCCCGGCCGTCGACGACGACGTGGCCGGCGTCGGCGAGCTCGGCCGCCGTCGTGCGGGGGAGGCCGAAGAGCCGGGAGAGGGCCTGGTCCACCCGCTGGCCCTCCAGGCCGTCGGGCACCGGGAGGGCCCGGTGCAGGCCGGGAGTGCTGGTCACGGCACCCATTGTGCGGGTCGGTGCGGAGGAGGCGGTGGAACGGCCCGGGTCCGCGAGCGGCGGCGGGCGGCCGAGCCCTCGCCCTACGCGGTGCCGGGCCGCTCGGCGCCGCTGCGGCTGCCGTCGAACTCGACCCCCCGCAGGGCCAGGACCACGCCGAGGACTCCCCCGCAGACGATCGCCGAGTCGGCCACGTTGAACACCGGCCACACGCTCCCGTCGGGCCCGAACACCGACAGGAAGTCGACGACGCCGCCGCGCAGGAAGCCCGGGTCGCGGAACACCCGGTCGACCAGGTTGCCCAGCGCCCCGCCGAGGACCAGCCCCAGCGCCACCGCCCAGCCCGTGGACCACAGGCGACGGGCGGTGCGCACGATGACGACGGCCACGACGGCGGCGATCAGGCTGAACACCACCGTCGCGCCCTCCGCGAACGAGAACGCGGCGCCGGTGTTGCGCAGGTTGGTGAGGTACAGCGCGCCACCCAGGACGCGGATGTCCTCCCCCGGTTCGATGGTCGCGACGACCACCAGCTTGGTGACCAGGTCGAGGACGAAGACGGCGGCGGCCAGGGACAGCAGCAGCCGGGTGCGCGGCCGGCCGGGCGGCGCGGCGGCGGTGGAGCCACCACCGGCGCCGTCGGCCGGGTCGACGTGCTCGGACAGCTCGGGCTCCTCGGGTCGGCGGGGTGGCGCGGCGGCGCGCCACCCTCGCCGACGACGATAGCCGCGCGCCGCCCCGCCCCGTCCGCTACGACCCGACCGCGGTGGCGCCGCCCGTCCGCACCTGCCCCTCGTCGGCCCGCGAGCCGGCGTGCGAGTCCTCCATCTGCTCCAGCCGGTCCTCGTTGGCCAGCCGGGTGAGCTCGGCGCCGGCCTCGGCGTCGCGGGTCAGGTTGTCGCCGGTCTCCGGGTCGAAGACGTGCACCTTGCGGCTGTCCAGCCAGAACTCGGCCTCGCGGCCCTCGCGGATCCGGCTGGTCGCGTCGATGGAGACGATCGCCTGGGTGCGCAGCTCCTCGCTGTCGAGCTCCTTGGACAGGTCGCGCAGCTGCGCCCTGATCGAGTCGGGGGCGTCGTAGGGGATGTAGGCGTACTGGGAGTCGCCCAGCCACTCGGTGACGTCCACCCGCGCCCGGAAGGTCGAGCCGACCGGCCGCTTGGCCTCGTCGACCAGCGTGGCGTCCTCGAAGTACTCCGGCCGGATGCCCACGAGGAGCAGGTCGTGCCCGGCGACCGCGGCGGCCCGCTTCTCGTCGAGCTCGATGTCCCCGAACGGCGTCTTGAGCCGGTTGCCCTCCGGCGTCGCCGGCAGGAAGTTCATCGGCGGGGAGCCGATGAACCCGGCGACGAAGAGGTTGACCGGCTGCTCGTAGAGCTCGCGGGGCGAGGCGACCTGCTGGATCTTGCCCTTGCGCAGCACGCAGACCCGGTCGCCCAGGGTCATCGCCTCGGTCTGGTCGTGGGTGACGTAGACGGTGGTGATGCCCAGCCGGCGCTGCAGGCGGGAGATCTCGGTGCGCATCTGGCCGCGGAGCTTGGCGTCGAGGTTCGACAGCGGCTCGTCGAAGAGGAACGCCTCGGCGTCGCGGACGATGGCCCGGCCCATCGCGACGCGCTGCCGCTGGCCGCCGGAGAGGTTGGCCGGCTTGCGCTCCAGGTGCTCCTTGAGCTCCAGCACGTCCGACGCCTCCTCCACCTTGCGGCGGACCTCGTCGTCGGGCGTCTTGGCCAGCCGCAGCGGGAAGGCGATGTTCTCGAACACCGTCATGTGCGGGTAGAGCGCGTAGTTCTGGAAGACCATCGACAGGTTGCGGTCGCGCGGCGCGAGGTCGTTGACCCGCTTGCCGCCGATGACCATGTCGCCGCTGGTGATGTCCTCCAGGCCGACGATCATCCGCAGGAGGGTCGACTTCCCGCAGCCGGACGGGCCGACCAGGATCATGAACTCCCCGTCGGCGATGTCCAGGCTGACGTCGTTCACCGCCGGGAAGCCGTCGCCGTACTGCTTGACGATGTTCTTCATCTCGATGGAGGCCATCAGGATTCGTCCCCTCGCTGGGTCGATGAGGTGCAGCTGCGGTCGGTCACGGCGATCAGCCCTTGACCGCGCCGTTGGTGAGGCCGGCGACGATGCGCCGCTGGAAGAGCAGGACGAGGACCACCACGGGGATGGTCACGATCACCGCGGCCGCCGAGATGGCGCCGGTCGGCTCCTCGAACTGTGAGGCACCCGTGAACAGACCGAGCGCCGCGGGCACCGGGCGGGCTGCCTCCGTGGAGGTCAGCGAGATGCCGTAGATGAAGTCGTTCCAGGCGATGAAGAAGGCGATGATCGCCGTGGTGAAGACGCCGGGAGCGGCCAGCGGGACGATCACCTTGCGGAAGGCCTGCCAGGTGGTGGCGCCGTCGACCTGCGCCGCCTGCTCCATCTCCCAGGGGATCTCCCGGAAGAACGCCGACATCGTCCAGATCGAGATCGGCAGGGTCAGCGACAGGTAGGGGATGACCAGCCCCGGCCAGGTGTCGTACAGGCCGATGTTCCGCCAGAGGTTGAACAGCGGCGTGACGATCGAGATGACCGGGAAGATGGCCACGGCCAGCGCCGTGGACAGGATCAGCTTCTTGCCCGGGAAGTCCAGCCGGGCGATCGCGTAGGCGGCGAACATCGCCAGCAGGCAGGAGATCGCCGTCGCGATCAGGCAGATGCCGAAGGAGTTGCGCAGCGCCGGGAGGAACAGGTCGCTGGCGCTGCCGGTGAGGATCAGCTCGTAGTTCTCCCAGGTCACCTGGCTCGGCAGGAAGCTCTCGTTGGACAGGTCGCTGGGCGCCTTGAGCGACACCGAGACGATCCAGGCGATCGGGAACAGGCAGTAGACGACGATGACCGCCGCACCGATCCCCCAGAGGACCTTCTTCCGCGTGGACATCTGCTACTCCCCCCGCGCCTGGGCCAGGTCGACCTTGAAGAGCTTGATGAAGCTGAAGGCGATGAGCACGACGGCGAGGAACAGCAGCACCGAGACCGCCGACCCCAGGCCGATCTCCAGCCGGGCGATCGTCTGCCGGTAGGCCAGGAACGACACCGACTCGGTGCCGTTCGCCCCCGCGGTCATGATGAAGATGCTGTCGAAGACCCGGAACGCGTCCAGGGTGCGGAACAGCAGCGCCACCATGATCGCCGCCTTCATGTTCGGGATCGTCACCCGCCACAGCCGCTGCCAGCGGGTCGCGCCGTCGACCTTCGCCGCCTCCTGCAGCACCTCGGGCACCTGCGCCAGGCCGGCGAGCAGCAGCAGCGAGATGAACGGCGTGGTCTTCCAGATCTCGGCGAGGCAGATGACCAGCAGCGCCGTCCAGCGGTCGCCGAACCAGTCGGTGTTCTCCGAGACGCCGGGCAGCCAGGCGAACCACGAGTTCACGAAGCCGGACTGGATGTCGAACGCGAACTGCCAGGCGAACGCCGAGACGACGGTGATGACCGCGTACGGGATGAGGATCGCCGCCCGCAGCACCGGCCGCAGCGCCCGCAGCGCCTTCACCATGACCAGCGCCAGCCCGAAGCCGAGCACCAGCTCCACGGCGACGGTGACCACGGTGATGAAGGCGGTGACGCCGATCGACTGCCACCACAGCGAGTCGGTGAGGATGACCCAGTAGTTGGTGAGCCCGGTGAAGGAGCGGTTCTCCGGGTCGGTGAGCCGGTAGTCGAACAGCGATTCGTAGGTGGCCTGCAGGATCGGGTAGGCGGTGACGAGCAGCATCACCGCGAACGCGGGCCCGGCGAGCAGCCAGCCCAGCTTCCGCTCGCTGCGTGCCCGGTCGCTGGCCCGGGCCTTGGGTGCCGAGACCGGTTCGTCCTTCTTGGTCGGTGGCAGCGTCGTGGTACTCACAGCAGGTCCTCCTTCGCCAGGACTGCCCTGATGAGCTCGGTCGCCGCCTCACCGGTCTGGCCGGGCTCGACGCTCGACGGCGGGTGGTAGCTGCGCTGGATGCCGA
Organism: Blastococcus sp. KM273128; assembly: GCF_021698975.1. Lineage (GTDB taxonomy): Bacteria > Actinomycetota > Actinomycetes > Mycobacteriales > Geodermatophilaceae > Blastococcus. The sequence goes on from NZ_SSXA01000050.1 coordinate 19,521, forward strand.
CCGAGATCTCGTTGTAGTACGGGGTCTGCGGCCGGGGTGCGGCCAGCTCCAGGGACTCCTCGATCACCGGGGCCATCGGGAAGGCCTCGAGCACCTCGGGGTCGTCGTAGACCGCGGTCGACGACGCCGGGTTGCCGTTGGTGATGAAGTAGTACGCCTGGTTCTCGTCCGAGACGATGCACTCCGCCGCCTCGTACGCCAGCTCGGGGCTCTCGCTGAAGGCGCTCACCCCGAGGTTGATCCCGCCGTACGGCGGGGCGGCCGGCGTGTCCTCGTCCACCCGCGGGAAGATCGCCGCGCCGTAGTCCTCGGGCACCGACGGGTCGAGCGTCCCCTCCTCGGCCGCCCCCAGCGCGCGGGGGTAGACGAACGGGTAGTTGACCTGGAAGCCGCCGTCCTCGCTCTCGAAACCGGTGGCCGTGGAGTCCTCGTTCGAGGTCGAGAAGGCGGCGCTGACGGCGTCCGACTCGGCGACCATCTGCATCACCTCGGCGGCCCGGACACCGGCCTCGGAGGTGAGCCCGAGCTCGATCTGGGCCGGGTCCTCTGGCGAGGACTCGGTGATGATCGAGCCGCCGGCGGACTCGATCAGCGCGTTGTACCAGACGGTCAGCGACTCGGCCCGGGTCCCCTGCGCGCCGACCAGCGTGCCGGTCTCCTCGGCCGCCTGCACGATCTGGTCCCAGGTGACGGGCTGGGACATGTCCAGCCCCGCCTCCTCCGCCACGGACAGCCGGTACCAGAGCAGCTGGGTGTTGGCCCAGAACGGCACCGCGACGAGCTCGCCGTCCCAGGTGGAGCCCTCGATCGCGCTCTCCACGACGTCCTCGGTGACCCGGTCGGCCACGTCGTCGGGCACCGGGGCCAGGAAGCCGGCCTGGGCGAACTCCGGGATGAACGGCGGGTCCAGGCTCATGAGGTCGATCGAGTCGTCGTTGGCCGCGAGGCGCCGGATCAGCTGCTCGCGCTGCGACGCGGCGTCGCGGGGCAGCAGCGCCGTCTCGATCGTGTACCGCCCGCCGGCCTCCTCGGTGCACCGGGCGGCGATCTCGGCCTGCCCGCCGGCGTCGGGGTTGATGTACCAGGTCAGCGTCGAGGCGCCCCCGCCCCCGCCCCCGCAGGCCGCCAGGCCCGAGGCGAGGAGCGCGCCTGCGGCTGCACCCGCGAGGCGGCGCCGAGGCCGGTCCCGGCCCTGGACGGGAGCCCTGGTCTGAGCTCGGGCCGGGTGGCTTTCGGAAATCGCTGACACGCGCATCGCCTCCGTTGGCGTCCGGTGCAGCCCGATGATCTCGGGGGTGCAGGAAGCCTCGTACCGTCGCCAGGGGCTGTCAAACGGAACGAGACGCACACGTGATGACCGGCCGACCGGCCCGCCACCTGCGCTTCATCCCCGGCCGGCGATGACGGAGGGGGTGGTGAGCTCCTGCGGCGTGCCCGGCAGCACGTTGGTGAAGTAGGAGCGCGCGGCCTTCGTCGTCCCGACGTCACGCCCCGCCTTCTCCGACAGGAACCAGCGGTGCTCGAGCACCTCGTGGAAGACCTCGGCCGGCTCCAGCCGGCCGCGCAGCTCCTCGGGGACGGCGTCCAGGACCGGCTGGTAGACCTCGGCGAGCCAGCGGTGGCCGGCGATCGTCTCGGGCACCGGCTGCCCCGACTTCTGCTCCAGGTAGGCGCGGAACGCCCGGACGTCGTTGAGCAGCCGCTGCGCCTGCCGCTCGCGCACCTCGAGCCCGGTGAGGCGGAACAGCTCGCGGCGGTTGTGGCCCGGCTCGGCGACGCGGGTCTCCACCCGCAGCCGGGTGCCCTCCTCGGTGGTGCGCAGCTCGACCTCGCCCACGTCGAAGCCGAGCTCGTTGAGCCGCTGCAACCGTTCGGCGACGCGGTAGCGCTGCTCGTCGGTGCGGAAGACCTCCTCGCGGGTGACCTCCTCCCACAGCGACTCGTACCGCCGCGGCAGGCCCTCGGCCACCTCGATCGGGTCGACGTCCTCGGGCAGCAGCCCGCCGAACTGCAGGTCGAGCAGCTCCGCGCCGACCCGCTCGCAGGCCAGGTCGACGTCGTAGCGGCGCTGGCCGGGTGAGAGCCGCGGGTGGCGCTCGACGGTCTCGGCGTCCACCAGGTAGGCGGCGAAGGTGCCCGCGTCCAGCCGGAAGAGGGTGTTGGACAGCGAGCAGTCGCCCCAGAAGATGCCGGCCAGGTGCAGCCGGACCAGCAGCACGACCATCGTGTCCAGCAGCTGGTCGGCCGACCGGCCACCACGCGGGCCCGAGAACAGCCAGCGGTAGGACATCGAGTACTCGAGGTAGCGGGTCACCAGGATCGCCGCCTGGTCGTCGGGCCGGTCGACGCAGATGCCGAGCACCGAGACCGTCGGCAGCCCCTCGGCCTCGAACTGGGCCAGCAGCGCGTACTCGTGCCGGGCGAGCCGCTCGTCGATCTCCTTGAGCGCGTAGACCCGGTCCTCGACGGCGACGAAGCGCACGACGTGGCGGGAGATGCCGCGCGAGGGGACGTCGAGCAGCAGGCTCTGGTCCCACTCCTCCAGCGGCTGGTGCCACGGGAGCGCCAGCAGCCCGGCGGCGTCGTCGGCCGGTGGTCGGAAGAGGTACCGCATGGCGCGCTCCGGGGGGTGTCGGTGCTGACCGTCACGATCCCACGTCGCGGCCCCGGTGACGTGCTGGAACGGCCACCCTCCAAGGACCCGCGGCGAGCCTGCGAGTCGTGGGCAGGTGACGTGCTGGAACGGCCACCCTTCAGGGACCCGGCGAGCCTGCGAGTCGTGGGGAGGTGACGTGCTGGAACGGCCACCCTTCAGGGCCCCGCGGCGAGCCTGCGAGTCGTGGGGAGGTGACGTGCTGGAACGGCCACCCTTCAGGGCCCCGCGGCGAGCCTGCGAGTCGTGGGCGGAAGGGTGGTCCTTCTAGTCCTTCTCGTCGGGGCGGCCGTCCTCGCCGCGCCACATGGCCAGCCGGCCGGCCCGGCTCACTGCCCGCAGCCTCCGCTCCGCCTCGGGCCGGGACGCGCGCGCCGACACCAGCAGCGCCTGGTCGCCGTGCATGAGCCGCGTCGTCTCGTCGGGCACGAACGCCTTGCCCTCGCGCACGATGAGCACCACGGCGGCGTCCTCGGGCAGCCGCAGCTCGGGCAGGTAGACGCCGTGCAGCCGGGACCCCTCCGGCACCCGCATCTGCATCAGCTCGGCGTCGAGCTCCTCCAGCGGCGCGGCCTCCACCTGGATCTCGCGCGGCGCCACCGGCGCGCCGATCCGCAGCCGCCGGGCGACCCACGGCAGCGACCAGCCCTGGACGATCGTGAAGACGACGACCAGCACGAACACGGTGTCGAAGATCCGCTCCGCCCCGGGCACGTTGGCGGTGACGGGGAAGGTCGCCAGGACGATCGGCACGGCACCGCGGAGGCCGGCCCAGGAGACGAAGGCCTGCTGCGCCCACGGCCAGCGGAACCACACCAGCGAGACCACGACCGACAGCGGCCGGGCGACCAGCAGCAGCGCGCCGCCGACGACGAGGGCCGGCACGAGGGCGTCGAGCAGCCGGGGCGGCGAGACGAGCAGCCCCAGCAGCACGAACAGCCCGATCTGGGCCAGCGACGCCATGCCCTCGGCGAAGCCGATGCTCGCCGTGCGGTGCGGCAGCGCCACGTTGCCGAGCACGACGCCGCAGAGGTAGACGGCGACGATGCCCGAGGTCCACGCCAGCGTGGCGGTGGCGAAGGCGAGCACGCACAGCGCCAGCGTCGCCAGCGGGTAGAAGCCGGCCAGCGGGAGCGCCACCCGCCGCAGCAGCTCGGCGCCGAGCAGCCCGGTGCCGACGCCGACGACGGCCCCGCCGGCGAGCTGGCCGACCACCTGGAGCGCGACCAGCCACCAGGCGCCGGCGGAGGCCTCGGTGAGGAGGGCCGCCAGCGTGGTGACCAGCAGGATCGCCGGGGCGTCGTTCAGGCCGCTCTCGGCCTCGAGGGCGGCGGCGAGCCGGCGCGGGAGCGGCAGCCGGCGGAGCGCCGCGAAGACCGCCGCGGCGTCGGTCGACCCGACGACCGCGGCCAGCAGCAGGGCGAAGCCCCACGACGCGTCCAGCAGCCACACCGTGATCGCCGCGGTGACCGCCACGCTCACGGCGACCCCCACCGTGGCCAGCGTCAGCCCCGGCCCGATCGCCCGCCGGACGTCGGCCCACCGGGTGGTCAGGCCACCCTCGGCGAGGATGACGACGAGCGCGGCGACGCCGAGGGTCTGGGTGAGCTCGGCGTCGTCGAACTGGATGCCGAGGCCGCTCTCCCCCAGCACCACGCCGATCGCCAGGTACAACAGCAGGCTGGGCAGCCCGAGCCGGTCGGCCAGGCGCAGCGCCACGGCCGCGAGGATGACGACGCCCGCGCCGAGGGCGAGGGCGACGGTGACCGCCGTGTTCACCCTGCCCGCCCCATGGGGGCAGTCTCCCGCACCCCTGCTCCGGGGCCGCCGGGCGCGTGCGGGACGGCGGGTCGGCGGCGCCCGGGGACGCACCGCCGGACCGGTTTGCCGGTTCGGGGAGAATGGGTGCCGTGAGTGCTCCCACCGGTCCCTTCACCGCGCTGCCCCCGCAGGTCGACCTCCCCGCGCTGGAGCACCGCATCCTCGAACGCTGGGAGCGCGAGAAGGTCTTCGACCGGTCCCTGGAGGCGTCCCAGGGCCGCCCGCAGTGGAACTTCTACGAGGGCCCGCCGACCGCCAACGGCCGCCCCGGCACCCACCACATCGAGGCGCGCGCGTTCAAGGACGTCTTCCCGCGGTTCAAGACGATGCAGGGCTGGCACGTGCCCCGCCGCGCCGGCTGGGACTGCCACGGCCTGCCGGTCGAGATCGCCGTCGAGCAGGAGCTCGGCTTCGCCGGCAAGCCCGACATCGAGCGGTTCGGCATCGCCGAGTTCAACGCCCGGTGCCGCGCCTCCGTCGAGCGCCACGTCGACGCCTTCACCGAGCTGACCCACCGGATGGGCTACTGGGTCGACATGTCCACCGCCTACTGGACGATGGACCCGGCCTACATCGAGAGCGTCTGGTGGTCGCTCAAGCAGGTCTTCGAGAAGGGCCTGCTGGTCGAGGACCACCGGGTCGCCCCGTACTGCCCCCGCTGCGGCACCGGGCTCTCCGACCACGAGGTCGCCCAGGGGTACGAGTCGATCACCGACCCCTCGGTGTACGTCCGCCTGCCGGTCACCGACGGCGAGTGGGCCGGCCGGGCCGACCTGCTGATCTGGACGACGACGCCGTGGACGCTGCCCTCGAACACCGCCGTCGCCGTGCACCCCGACGTCACCTACGTGGTGGCCCGCCCCGCCGGCACCGACGACGTCCCCCTGGTGGTGGCCGAGCCGCTGCTGGCCGCCGTCCTCGGGGAGGACGCCGAGGTGCTCGGCCGGGCCCCGGGCCGCGACTGGGAGCGCACCCACTACCGGCGGCCGTTCGAGCTGGTCGAGTTCCCTGAGGGCGACGCGCACTTCGTCGTCCTCGCCGACTACGTGACCACCGACGACGGCACCGGGCTGGTGCACCAGTCCCCCGCGTTCGGCGCCGACGACCTCGCCGTCTGCCGGGGTTACGGGCTGCCCGTGGTCAACCCGATCGACGCCACCGGGCACTTCCTGCGCGAGGTGCCGCTGGTGGGCGGGCACTTCTTCAAGGCCGCCGACCCCGCGCTGGTCGAGGACCTGACCAGCCGCGGCGTGCTGTTCCGCGAGATCCGGTACGAGCACAGCTACCCGCACTGCTGGCGCTGCCACACGCCGCTCATGTACTACGCGCAGCCGTCCTGGTACATCCGCACCAGCCAGATCAAGGACCAGCTGCTCGCCGAGAACGAGCGCACCAACTGGTACCCGGAGAGCATCAAGACCGGCCGCTACGGCGACTGGCTCGACAACAACGTCGACTGGGCGCTCTCCCGCGACCGGTACTGGGGCACGCCGCTGCCCATCTGGCGCAACGACGCCGACCCGTCGCGCGTGGTCGCCGTCGGGTCGCTGGCCGAGCTCTCGGAGCTGACCGGCCGGGACCTCTCCGACCTCGACCCGCACCGCCCGTTCATCGACGAGGTCACCTTCACCCGGCCCGGCGAGGAGGGCACCTACCGGCGGGTCCGGCAGGTCATCGACGCCTGGTACGACTCGGGCTCGATGCCGTTCGCCCAGTGGGGCGCGCCGCACCGCAACCAGCAGGAGTTCGAGGCCGCCTACCCGGCGCAGTTCATCTGCGAGGCGATCGACCAGACCCGCGGCTGGTTCTACACGCTCATGGCCGTCGGCACGTTGGTGTTCGAGAAGAGCTCGTACGAGAACGTGCTGTGCCTGGGCCACATCCTGGCCGAGGACGGCCGCAAGATGAGCAAGCACCTGGGCAACATCCTGGAGCCCATCCCGCTGATGGACCGGCACGGCGCCGACGCCGTCCGCTGGTTCATGCTGGCCGGCGGTTCGCCCTGGTCGGCCCGGCGGGTCGGGCACGAGACGCTGTCCGAGGTCGTCCGCAAGGTGCTGCTCACCTACTGGAACACCGCGAGCTTCTTCACCCTGTACGCGGAGACCAACGGCTGGGACGCAGCGGCCTCCCCCGCCCCGGCACGGGCCGACCGCCCGCTGCTGGACCGCTGGGCGCTCGCCGAGCTCGCCGCCGTCACCCGTGACGTGACCGCGGCGCTGGAGGACTTCGACACCCAGGGCGCGGGCCGGCTGCTCGCCCAGTTCGTCGACGACCTGTCCAACTGGTACGTGCGCCGGTCGCGGCGCCGCTTCTGGGACGGCGACCCAGCGGCGCTGGGCACCCTGCACGAGGTGCTCGACGGGCTGACCCGGCTGATGGCGCCCTTCACCCCGTTCGTCACCGACGAGGTGTGGGCCCGCGCCATCGTGCCCGGCCTGGGTGGCGCGGACACGCCGGACTCGGTGCACCTGGCCAGCTGGCCGGCCGTGGACACCGAGGCGCTGGACGACGCCCTGGTCGAGCAGGTGGCGCTGGTGCGCCGGCTGGTCGAGCTCGGCCGCTCGGCCCGTACCGCCGCGAAGGTGCGCACCCGGCAGCCGCTCGCGCGCGCGGTCGTGGCGGCCCCGGGCTGGGGGACCCTCCCCCGCGACCTGGTCGCCGAGGTGGCCGACGAGCTCAACGTGGCAGAGGTGCTCGAGCTCGCCTCCGTCGGCGGTGACCTGGTCGACGTGAGCGTGAAGATCGACTTCCGCGCCGTGGGCCGTCGCCTCGGCAAGCAGGTGCAGGCGGTGGCCAAGGCCGTCGCCGCCGCCGACGCCCCGTCGCTGGTGGCCGCCTACCGGGCCGGCACCGCCACCGTCGAGGTCGACGGCGCGGAGGTCGCGCTGGCCGAGGGCGACCTGATCGTCACCGAGACGCCCCGCGAGAGCTGGACGGTGGCCAGCAGCGGCGGGCTGACCGTGGCGCTGGACCTCGCGCTCACCCCGGAGCTGGAGCGCGCGGGGCTGTTCCGCGAGGCGGTCCGGCTGGTGCAGGAGGCGCGCAAGGGCAGCGGCCTGGAGGTCAGCGACCGGATCGAGCTGTCGTGGACCGCTGACGGCGCCATGGCGCAGGCCCTCACCGAGCACGCCGAGCAGCTCGCCGGCGAGGTCCTGGCCGTCGCCGTCCACGCCGGCACCGCCGGGTCCGGGGAGGGCGTCGGGGGCCCGGAGGGCTCGCGGTTCTGGGTGATCCGGGCCGCCGGCTGACGCCGGTCCGGGCGCGGCTCAGGCGCCCCGGGCCCTGCGCGCCCGAGCCCGGTCGGCGAGCTGCCGGTCGGGCCGGCACACCCCGCAGGGGGTGAACCCGTCGGTGCGCACCTCGTCCAGCGGCAGCGGGATCGGCTCGTGCCCGCGGAGGTGGACGCAGCCGGGCAGGTGGTAGCGCGGGTGCTCGTCGACGACGAGCACCTCGTCGGTGAGGTCCACGACGATGAGCAGGTCGGTCACCTCGACCTCCTCGACCGGCGGGTCGGGCAGCTCCGGCGCCCCGGCAGTCGGCTCGGCGACGGGCTGCTCCGCGGCCGGCGGCTCGGCGGCCGGCGGTTCCTCGGCGGGTGCCTCCGCGGCGGGTGGCTCGGAAGACGGCTCGGGGGACGGCGCCGTCCTCGCGGGCGGTACCGCCGTCGCACCGGTGGCGAGGTCCGGCCCGGTCGCCGCCGCGCCGGAGGCGGCCGGGGCGCCGTCGGGCGGGCCAGTCGCCGGGGCGGCGGTCCGCGCGCCGGACGCCGTCGACCCGGTGCCGGCGGCCGCGGGGGCACCCGCCGTCGGCTCGGCGCGCGCGGCGATCTGCCGCCGCGCCACGACGAGGACCGCCGCGGCGACGACGCAGGCCGCCACGCACGCCCAGTACAGCGCGGTGCTGCCGGTGACCAGACCGCCCACGAAGAGCCCGAGGCCCAGCAGCACCAGCAGCGCGGCGATCGCGATCACAGCAGGGACTGTAGGGCGCGGCCGCACCGGGGGCGCCGTCGGACGCCCCCGGTGCGGCGGGTGTCAGCCCTGCGGCTCGGCGACCCGGAGCCCGGTCTCGGCGGAGAACAGGTGCGCCTCGCCCGGCCGGATCCCGACGTGGACGACCTCGCCCTTCATGGGCGGGCGGCGCGGGTCGGCCCGCAGCACGAGCTGGCGGTCCTCACCCCCGGCCTCCCCCGCGGCCAGGCGGCCGTAGGCGAAGGCGTCCGACCCCAGCTCCTCCACGAGCAGCACCTCGACCGGGATGCCCTGGCCCTCGGCCACGAACTCCACCGACTCCGGGCGGAACCCCAGGGTGGCCGTGCTGCTCCCCTCGCGGGCGAGCGCCGACAGCGCCTCGCGCGGCAGCGGGACGGTGTGGCCGGCGACCTGCGCGCCGCCCTCGGTGAGCGTCACCGGGACGATGTTCATCGCCGGCGAGCCGATGAAGCCCGCGACGAACACGTTGGCCGGCCGGTCGTAGAGGTTGCGCGGCGTGTCGACCTGCTGGAGGACGCCCTCGCTGAGCACCGCGACGCGGTCGCCCATCGTCATCGCCTCGACCTGGTCGTGGGTCACGTACACCGTCGTGACGCCCAGCCGGCGCTGCAGGGCGGCGATCTCGGTGCGCGTCTGCACCCGCAGCTTGGCGTCGAGGTTGGACAGCGGCTCGTCCATCAGGAACACCTGCGGCTGGCGCACGATGGCCCGGCCCATGGCGACCTGGAAGACCATCGCGATGTCGCGGTCCTTGGGCGGGAGGTGGGTGACGTCCCGGTCCCCGACCCGGATGGTGCCGTCGGTGACCTCCTCCAGGCCGGCCAGCATCCGCAGCGACGTCGACTTGCCGCAGCCGGAGGGGCCGACCAGCACCAGGAACTCCCCGTCGGCGATCTCGAGGTCCAGCGCGTCCACCGATGGGCGGCTCGCGCCGGGGTAGACGAGCGTGGCGTGGTCGAACGTGATGGCGGCCATGGGTCCCTTCCTGCGCCGAACGGTTCGGTCACTGTGGCATGCCCGGTGGCCCCACGACCACCAGGACGTCGCCGCCGCCCCCCGCTGGATCACCCGGTGAGGAGGAATTCCTCCCCCGATCGTGCACCAAGGGCGGGACAGTCGTGGGAGCGCTCCCATATGCTCCCCGACGCAGCGGCACCCGAACGAGGTACTCCCGATCGGATGCTGCACAACCGTTACGGCAACGTTGCCACCGGGGGTCTCCCGCGCGGCTACTGTCGCCGGACGGATGTGGCGGCCGCACCCGCGATGGGGTGCCGGCACGGGTCACACGACGCGGCGACGGAGCCGCAGGAGTCTGGAGGGGACCACATGAGCAAGCGTGCGAGGGGCCGCGGGGCAGCGGCCCTGGCCGGCGGGCTGGGGCTGACGCTCTTGCTCACCGGGTGCGGCGCCGACGAGATCGACGGGGGTGGCAGCGGCGGCGGCGCGGCGGCCGCGGACACGGAGATCGACTGCGCGCCCTACGAGGAGTTCGGCGACCTGGAGGGCGAGACGGTCACCGTCTACACCTCGATCGTCGACCCGGAGGACCAGCCGCACATCGACTCCTACGTGCCCTTCGAGGAGTGCACCGGCGTCGACGTGCAGTACGAGGGCTCCCGAGAGTTCGAGGCCCAGCTCGTCGTCCGCACGCAGTCGGGCAACGCGCCGGACATCGCCTTCATCCCGCAGCCGGGCCTGCTGGCCAACCTCGTCCGCTCCGGTGACGTCGTGGCCGCCCCCGCGCAGACCGAGGCGAACGTCGACGAGTACTGGGACGAGAGCTGGAAGGAGTACGGCAGCGTCGACGGCGAGTTCTACGCCGCGCCGCTGGGCGCCAACGCCAAGTCCTTCGTCTGGTACTCGCCGTCGGCCTTCGAGGAGGCCGGCTACGAGGTCCCCGAGACCTGGGACGACATGATCGCCCTCTCCGAGGAGATCGCCGCGACCGGCGCCAAGCCGTGGTGCGCGGGCATCGGCTCAGGTGACGCCACCGGCTGGCCGGCCACCGACTGGCTGGAGGACGTCGTCCTCCGCACGGCCGGCCCCGAGGTCTACGACCAGTGGGTCAACCACGAGATCCCGTTCAACGACCCGCAGATCGTCGAGGCGCTGAACACCGTCGGCGAGATCCTCAAGAACCCCGAGTTCGTCAACGGCGGCCTCGGCGAGGTGCAGTCCATCGCCTCCACCGAGTTCGGCGACGCCGGTCTGCCGATCCTCGACGGCAGCTGCTGGATGCACCGCCAGGCGTCCTTCTACCAGGCCAACTGGCCGGAGGGCACCGAGGTCGGCCCGGACGGCGACGTCTTCGCCTTCCCGCTGCCGCCCATCGACGGCGAGTCGGCCCCGGTCCTCGGCGGTGGCGAGTTCACCGCGGCCTTCAACGAGGACCCGGCCACCCAGGCCTTCCAGACCTACCTTTCCTCCCCGGAGTGGGCCAACATCAAGGCCCAGGTCTCCGGCCCGGGCTGGGTCAGCGCCAACACCGGCCTGGACATCGAGAACCTCGAGTCCCCGGTGGACCAGCTCTCCGCGGAGCTGTTCCAGGACCCGGAGTCGGTGTTCCGGTTCGATGGGTCGGACCTGATGCCGGCCGAGATCGGCGCCGGTCGCCTCTGGACGGAGCTGACCAGCTGGATCGCGAACGACAAGCCGACCGAGGCCGTGCTCACCGACGTCGAGCAGGCGTGGCCCGCGTCCTGACCTCGCGGTCGTGACACCGGGCGCCCGGTCAGCCAGCTGGCTGACCGGGCGCCCACCAGCCCGGATGCCGGGGGCCGGTTGCAGCGCAGCCGTCCCCCGGCATCCCCCGTCGGAAGGAGGGGGCCACCCGTGGAGTGGTTCCTGGAGGCGAACACCGCCGGTCACAAGATCGCCCTGATGGTGGTCGCGATCCTGCTGTTCGCCGCTGTGATGGGCGCGATCCTGTTCGCCGTCGACCGGCCCAAGCGGGTGCCCACCTGGGTCGTGGTGGCCGGCTTCCTCGGGCCCACGTTCATCCTGCTGCTGGTCGGCCTCGTGTACCCCGCGCTGGAGACCGTGCGCGGCTCGTTCTACAACCGGGACGGCTCGGAGTTCGTCGGCTTCGACAACTACGCGACCGTCTTCACCCAGGACAACTTCCAGAACGTCCTGCTCAACACCGTGCTCTGGGTCCTGCTGGTCCCGGTGGTGACGACCGGCCTCGGCCTGGTCTACGCCTACCTGGTCGACCGCACCCGGTTCGAGTCGCTGGCCAAGGCCCTGATCTTCCTGCCCATGGCGATCTCCATGGTGGCCGCGGGCGTCATCTGGAAGTTCGTCTACGAGTTCCGCCCCGACCAGCCGGGCGTCAACCAGATCGGCCTGCTCAACCAGCTCCTGGTCTCCATCGGCTTCGAGCCGCAGCAGTTCCTGCTCACGGCGCCGGCCAACACGCTCTTCCTCATCGTCGTGATGATCTGGATCCAGGCCGGCTTCGCCATGACGGTGCTCTCGGCGGCCATCAAGGCGATCCCCGACGACGTCGTCGAGGCGGCGCGGCTGGACGGGGTGAGCGGCCTGCAGATGTTCCGCTACGTCACCGTGCCGAGCATCCGGCCCGCACTGGTGGTGGTCCTCACCACGATCGCGATCGTCACGCTCAAGGTCTTCGACGTGGTCCGCACCATGACCGGCGGCAACTTCGGCACCAGCGTCGTGGCGAACGAGTTCTACACGCAGGCCTTCCGCCAGTTCAACTTCGGCCTCGGCGCCGCGCTGGCGGTCCTGCTGTTCCTCCTGGTCATCCCGATCATCGCCTACAACGTCCGCCAGCTGCGCCTGGCCGAGGAGATCCGATGACCACCACGACCCCCGTCATGGCCCCGGTGCCCGGGGAGGCGGACACGCGCGGCCGGACGCACACCCGCGCGGAGCGGGCCAAGAAGCGGCTCACCTCCCCCGCCGCGTCGGTGATCGCCATCGTCATCGCCGTCCTGTGGACCGTGCCGATCCTCGGTCTGCTGATCACCTCCTTCCGGCCGGAGCTCGACATCCGGCGCTCGGGCTGGTGGACGGCGATCACCGATCCGCAGTTCACGCTCGACAATTACAACCAGGTGCTCTACGGCGGCACCGACTTCGCGTCGCTGTTCGTCAACTCGCTGGTGATCACGCTGCCGGCGGTGGTCATCCCGATCACCCTGGCGCTGCTGGCGGCCTACGCCTTCGCGTGGGTGCCGTTCCGCGGCCGAAACATGCTCTTCGTCGCCGTCTTCTCGCTGCAGATCGTCCCCATCCAGGTGACGCTCATCCCGCTGCTGAGCCTGTACGTCGACGGCGGGCTGGCCGGGTCGTTCTGGACCATCTGGCTGTCGCACGCGATCTTCGCCCTGCCCCTGGCGATCTTCCTCCTGCACAACTTCATGAAGGAGATCCCGCCCTCGCTGGTCGAGGCCGCCCGCATGGACGGCGCGGGGCACGTGAAGATTTTCTTCCAGGTGCTGCTGCCGCTGCTCACCCCGGCGATCGCGGCATTCGCCGTCTTCCAGTTCCTGTGGGTGTGGAACGACCTGCTCGTCGCCCTCACCTTCGCCGGCGGCGCGCAGGAGGTCTCCCCGCTCACCGTGCGACTGGCCGACATGGTGGGCACCCGAGGCTCGGACTGGTACCTGCTCGCGGCCGGCGCGTTCGTGTCCATCGTCCTGCCGCTGATCGTCTTCCTGGCCTTGCAGCGGTTCTTCGTGCGGGGCCTGCTCGCCGGCAGCGTCAAGGGGTGAAGGACCTCCTGCCCCCCGGCACTCGCTAGCTCGCGCCGGGACCCCGCAGGAGGCCGTTCCAGCACGTCACCTGCCTCGGCGGGCGGTAGCGGACCTCGTGGTGTGCGGCGGGGTGGGGGCACGCGCGGCGCGGTCGACCCCCCCGGCCCGGGCGCCGGGCACACCGACGAGCCTGAGCACGACGGAGGCCCCGGACCTGTCGGTCCGGGGCCTCCGTCGTGGCGCGTCAGGCGCTGGCGTGCTGGTTCTGCCGGCCGGCGGCGGCGGGTTCGGCCGAACCGCGGCTGTCCAGGTCGCGCAGGTGCGACTCGAGGTAGGACCGCAGCCGCGTGCGGTACTCGCGCTCGAAGGTGCGCAGCTCCTCGATCTTGCGCTCCAGGCTGCTGCGCTTCTCCTCGAGGCCACCCATGACCTCGACGTGCCGGCGCTCGGCGTCCTGGTCGAGGGCGGCGGCCTTGGCGCGGGCCTCCCGCTCCACCGTCTCGGCGCGGGTGCGGGCGTCACCGATCATGGAGTCGGCCCGGTGCTTGGCCTCGGCCACCATCTGCTCGCTCTTGGCGCGCGCCTCGGTCATGAGCCGCTCGCTGTTGGTCTTGGCGCCGCTGAGCATCTGCTCGGCCTGCGTCTTGGCCTCGTTGACGTAGCGGTCAGCGGTCTCGGTGGCCAGCGCCAGCATGCGCGAAGCGCGCGCGCTGTCGTCCTCGCGGGGCTGCTGCACCGGCGGCGGGGCGGGGGTCGGCTGCGGCGCGGGCACCGGGGCGGGGGCCGGCGTCTCCTCGGCGCGGGCACCCGCCCGGCCGACGCTGGACCGCAGCTCGTTGTTCTCCTCGATGAGGCGGGCCAGCTCGGCCTCCACCACGTCGAGGAAGGCGTCCACCTCGTCCTCGTCGTAGCCCCGCTTGCCGATGGGCGGCTTCTTGAAGACGACGTTGTGCACGTCGGCAGGCGTGAGTGGCATCGCAGGTCACCTCAGGTCGGACGGCGGGAACAGGGACGTGGCGGGAGCAGTGGCACGACGCCACCATCCGACGGCTCTGACCCGGGGGGTTTCAGCTGTCATGCGAGTGCGAGCGTGACGTTCCGGAGGACCACCACGGCGATCAGCAGCACCATAAACCCGAGGTCCAACCGGATGGACCCCAGGTTCAGCGGCGGGATCACCTTCCGCACCGCCTTCAGCGGCGGGTCGGTGGTGGAGTAGACGATCTCGAGACCGGCCGCGACCGCGCCCGAGGGCCGCCAGCTGCGCGCCAGCACCATCACCCAGTCGACGACGAACCGCGCGAAGAGCAGGACGAGGAAGACGAGCAGCACCGACGAGACGATCTGCCAGAAAAGAGACACGGGCCCCGCTCGATCAGGGCACCAGCCGGTGCCGACTCCACTGCGCGCCGCTCAGGACTTCTCGGAGAACCCGCCCTCGCGGATCTTCGCCTTGTCCTCAGCGGTGACGGCGACGTCCTGCGGACTGAGCAGGAACACCTTCGCCGTGACGCGCTCGATACTACCGCGCAGTCCGAAGCTCAGGCCCGCAGCGAAGTCGACGAGCCGCTTGGCGTCGGCGTCGTCCATCTCGGTGAGGTTCATGATGACCGGCATGCCGTCGCGGAACCGCTCGCCGATGGTGCGCGCCTCGTTGTAGGTGCGCGGGTGCAGCGTGACGACCTGGTAGCTCTTGGCCGCGGGGGCGGGAGCCGCCTCGGGCTCGGGCTCGGGGGCGGCGGCCACAGGCTCGCGCATCGCGAGGCCGGCAGCGGCCACGGGGCCGCTGCTGGTGCTCAGCACGCGGGAGGCGGTGGAGCCCGCCGCGCTCGCGCCGGTGGGGGCCAGGCCGAGCGGGCGGGCCTGGACGCGGCGCACCGACAGCGGCTCGGGGTCGCGGGCGGGGGGCACCGCGGGGACGTCGTCGGCGTAGTCGTCCGCGTAGCCGTCGTCGGCGTAGCCGGTGTCGGCGAAGTCGTCGTCGTAGCGGTCCTCGTCGTAGCGGCCGTAGCGACGGTCGTGCTCGAGCTCGTCGGACGGGCGGGCGTCGTACCGGCCGTAGCCGCGGGGCACGTCGTCCTCGACGAGCCCCAGGTAGATCCCCATCTTCCGCATGGCTCCAGCCATCGGACCTCCCCCTCTGCTGGTGTCCTCAGCGTCGCGTCTGCCCGGTCGTCGGCTCGTCGTCCCCGTCCGACCGGTGCCGGCGCGGCGGGTGCGACTGCTGTGACTCGCGTGGCTGGTGTTGCTCGAACTCACCGCAGGGTAGGGGGCGGTCGCCGAACAACGCGGTTCCGACACGCACGAGCGTGGCGCCCGCGGCGATCGCGTCCTCGAGGTCGCCGCTCATCCCGGCCGAGATCTCGACCGCCCCGGGGTGGTCGGCCCGCAGCCGCTCGGCCACCCGGGCGAGCCGGGCGAAGGCGGGGCCGGGCTCCTCCCCCCGCGGCGCGACGGCCATGACGCCGCGGAGCCGCAGGCCGGCGGCCGCCTCGACGGCGTCCGCGAGGGCGGGCACCTCGTGCGGCGCCACCCCGCCGCGCGCGGCCACCTCTCCCTCGGGGCCGCCGAGGTCGACCTGGACGAGCACGTCCACCGGGCGGCCCGCCTCCTGCCCGGCGCGGTCCAGCGTCGCGGCCAGCGCGGCGCGGTCCAGCGAGTGGACGACGGCGCCGGCCCGGGCCACCGCCGCGGCCTTGTTCCGCTGCAACTGGCCGACGAAGTGCCACCGGACGGCGACGTCGTCGAGCTCACCGGCCTTGGACAGCAGCTCCTGCACCCGGTTCTCGCCGAAGTCGCGCTGGCCGAGCGCGGCGAGCGCCCGCACGTCGTCGGCGGGCCAGGTCTTGCTGACCGCCAGCAGCCGGACCGCGGCGGGGTCGCGCCCGGCGGCGCGGGCGGCCTGGTCGATGCGGGCGCGCACCGCGTGCAGGTTGTCCTCGAGCCGGCTCACGGCCTGGATCATCCCCCTCGGCGACCGACTGGACGGGTGGTCCCTCGATCGAGCCAGACGAGGCCGGCCTGGCGCCCGGTGGTGCCGTCGCGCCGGTGGGAGAACAGCGTCGGGTCCTCGACGGTGCAGCGCGGGTCCTGCACGACCTCGGGGATGCCGGCGCGCCGGAGGATCTCCTCGATCCCGGCCCGCAGGTCCAGCCCCGCGGTGCCGGCCCGCGTGGGGACGGCGGCGGTGGGCGCGATCCGCGCCACCTCGCGCTGCATCGCCGCGGGCACCTCGTAGCAGGCGCCGCAGACGGCGGGGCCCAGCAGCGCGGTCACGTGCCGGGCCCGGGCGCCGAGGCCGGCCATGGCCGACAGGGCCGCAGGGAGGACGCCCTTCCGGACCCCTTCCCGCCCGGCGTGGACAGCCGCGACGACGCCGGTCTCGTGGTCGGCCAGCAGGACGGGCACGCAGTCGGCGGCCAGCACCGCGAGGACCAGGCCGCGGGTGGCGGTGACCAGTGCGTCGGTGCCGGGCACCGGACCGTCCTGCGGCCCGTCGACGACGGCGACGCCGGTGCCGTGCACCTGGTCCATCCAGACCAGCCGGTCCTGCTCCACGTCGAGCTCCCGCGCCACGCGGGCCCGGTTGGCGGCGACGTCGGCGGGGTCGTCCCCGACGTGGGAGCCCAGGTTGAAGGAGTCGTAGGGCGGACGGGAACGGCCGCCCCGCCGGTCGGTGACGACCCTGCGAGGTCGCACCCCCGACGGAGCGGCCGGTCTCGTATCCATAGGAACGTGAGGCTACCGCCCTGGTCCTGGCTGGAAGGCCCCCTCGCAGGGCCCCGCGCCGAGCGTGCGAGGTGCGGGGGGCGAGGGGGTCCTCAACCCTTGAGGAACTCCGGGATGTCGAGCTCCTCCTCGAAGTCCTCGTTCGACAGCGGCCGGCGCCCGTTGCCCCCGGAGCCCTGGATGGGCGGCAGCGGGGGCACGGTGAGGCCGCCCCCGGCTGCGGGACGCCCACCGGCGGCCTGCGGGGGCTGCTGGGCGAGCCGCTCCCCCGTCACCGGCGGGGCGGCAGGCGCCGGCGCCGGTGCGGCGCTGGCCGACGGCGCAGCGGCCGGCGGCGGGGCGGGGGCCACCGGCGGCGCGGCCACCGGGCGGCGGTGGGCGGCGAACGGCGAGGCGGCCCCGGTGGAGACGCCCCCCTGCGGCGAGCTGCTCGCGGCCGCACCCTCCGTGCGCGCGTTGGGCCGGCCGCCGTCGAAGCCCGCGGCGATCACGGTCACCCGCACCTCGTCACCCAGGGCGTCGTCGATGACGGCACCGAAGATGATGTTGGCGTCGGGGTGCGCGGCGTCCGACACGAGCGAGGCGGCCTCGTTGATCTCGAAGAGGCCGAGGTCGGACCCGCCGGAGATCGACAGCAGCACGCCGTGCGCACCCTCCATCGAGGCCTCCAGCAGCGGGCTCGCGATCGCCTGCTCGGCGGCGAGCAGCGCGCGGTTGTCGCCGCGGGCGCTGCCGATGCCCATCAGCGCCGAGCCCGCCCCGGACATGACCGACTTGACGTCGGCGAAGTCCAGGTTGATCAGGCCGGGCGTGGTGATCAGGTCGGTGATGCCCTGGACACCGGAGAGCAGCACCTGGTCGGCGGTGCGGAAGGCGTCCATGACGCTGACGTTCCGGTCGCCGAGCTGCAGCAGCCGGTCGTTCGGGATCACGATGAGCGTGTCGCACTCGTTGCGCAGCTCCTCGATGCCCGACTCGGCCTGCACCGCGCGCCGCTTGCCCTCGAAGGCGAACGGCCGGGTCACGACACCGATGGTCAGCGCCCCGAGCTTGCGGGCGATCGAGGCCACGACGGGGGCGCCACCGGTGCCGGTGCCACCGCCCTCGCCCGCGGTCACGAAGACCATGTCGGCGCCCTTGAGCACCTCCTCGATCTCCTCGCGGTGGTCCTCGGCGGCCTGCCGGCCGACGTCGGGCTGCGCACCCGCGCCGAGCCCACGGGTCAGCTCGCGGCCGACGTCGAGCTTGACGTCGGCGTCGCTCATCAGCAGCGCCTGCGCGTCGGTGTTGATCGCGATGAACTCGACCCCCTTGAGGCCGACTTCGATCATGCGGTTGACCGCGTTCACCCCGCCGCCGCCGATGCCGACGACCTTGATGACCGCTAGATAGTTGTGCGGAGGTGTCATGCGGCGCTCCTACCGTCTTCCCTCAACCTCGAGTTCAGCCTTACAGTTATGTCAACCAGGTCGACGGAGTTGAAGTTAGGTGCGTGCCGGAAGGCGCTACAAGCACCCTCTCCGGGTCGGCGTGTCGGTGGACCGGGATCGCACCAGACTCCGACGACCCGTTGGTCACTTCTACACCACTGGCTGTGACGACTCGCGCCGGAAACGTCTCATCCCGTGATCCAGGCGCGGCCGACGCGCGTGAACAGAAAGATCCGCGGCCGTGGCGCGTGTCGGGCGTGTCGCGGACGACGGCGTGTCGGCGGCCGCGCCCCGCCCACCCGGTGCGCACGCGCGTCGCCACCGAGCGCCACCGGACCGGTGGCCGGCTCAGCGCAGGACGACGGCGGAGGGCGCGCTCACGTCGACGACGTCGGCCGGCTCGAGCTCGCCGTCGGCGATCCGGTCGAGCAGCGCGACGAGCACCTGGGCCTTGGTCGCCGAGTCCTCGGCGCCGCCCCACACCACCGCGGTGCCGTCGGCCAGGGTCAGCGAGATCGACTGCGCGTCCGGCGCGCTGACCTCGGCGACGTCCTCCCGCAGCTCCCCGGGCAGGGCGCGGATCGCGGAGATCGCGGCCGTGGTGGCCGGGTCGTCGGGCGCGGGCGCCTCGACGGTCAGCGGGACGACGCCGCGCGGGGGGTCGCCGGTGACGGTGTCGAACAGCACGCCCTCGGCGTCGACGAGCGAGCGCCGCCCGGGCGGGCCCACCACCGCCACCGGGACCCGCTCGGCGACGGTGACGACGATCCGGTCGGGCCAGCCGCGGGCCGCCTGCACGTCGCGCACCTGCGGCAACCGGGCCACCCGGTCCTCGACCGCGCCGAGGTCCACCCGGAGCAGCGGCACCCCCTCGGGCACCCGGGCAACCTCCTGCACGCGCTCGGCGCTCAGCGTGGCCGTCCCGTCCACCTGCACGGTCCGGACCGCGAGCCACGGGCCGAGCCAGAGCAGCCAGCAGACCGCCGCGACGACGGTCAGCGCCGCCAGGAGCTGCAGCGACCGCCGCCGACGGGTGCGCCCGCGGGCCGGGCGCCGGTCGGGCAGCGGGGTGACGCGCCCGCCCCGGCGCTCCGCAGGCCGGCGCTCGGCGCGGCCGCGGCCGCGCCGGGTCCGGTCACGGGTGGTGCTGCCGGTCCGGCTCACCGGCCGGTGCCCGGCGCGTCGTCCTCCCCGCCCGGCTCACCGGCGCGGAGGGCGTCGAGCACCTCCGGGCCGACCATGGAGACGTCGCCGGCGCCCATCGTCATGACCAGGTCACCGGGGCGGGCGCGGGCGGCCAGGGCGGGGGCGGCCGCCGACCAGGACGGCTCGAAGTGCACCTGCTCGGCGGGCAGCGGGACGGCGTCGGCGACCATCGCCCCGGTCACCCCGGGGACGGGGTCCTCCCGGGCGCCGTAGACGTCCATCACCACGACCTCGTCGGCCAGGCCGAGCGCCGCGCCGAAGCCCTCGGCGAACTCCTGCGTGCGGCTGTACAGGTGCGGCTGGAAGGCGACGACGAGCCGCCCGTCCCCCGCCACCGCGCGGGCCGCCCGCAGCTGCGCGGCGACCTCGGTCGGGTGGTGGGCGTAGTCGTCGTAGACGCGCACGCCGCCGGCGGTGCCCTTGAGCTCGAAGCGCCGGTGCACCCCGCCGAACCGGGCGAGCCCCTCCACCAGCCCGCGCACGGGCAGGCCGAGCTCCAGACCTGAGAGCAGCGCCGCCGCGCTGTTGCGGGCCATGTGCTCCCCCGGCACCCGGATCTGCACGCGGCCGAGCACCGCGCCGTCCAGCACCGCGGTGTAGGAGGTGTGCTCCCGGCCCACCTCGAGGTCGACCATGCGCAGGTCGGCGTCCTCGGCGGTGCCGTAGGTGCGCACCCGCGCCGGGGCGGGCACCCCCACGAGGCGCGCCGCACCCGGGTCGTCGGCGCACAGCACGACGAAGCCCGCGGGGTCCACGGTCTGCAGGAACCGGTCGAAGGCCGCCTCGACCGCGGCGAGGTCGCCGTAGTTGTCCAGGTGGTCGGCCTCGACGTTGGTGACGACGGCGGCGAACGGCGAGAGCAGCAGGAACGAGCGGTCGCTCTCGTCGGCCTCCGCGACGAAGACGTCCCCCTCCCCCGCGTGCGCGTTGCTGCCCGACTCGTTGAGGTTGCCGCCGATGGCGAAGGAGGCGTCGACGCCGCACGCCTGCACCGCGACGGTGAGCATCGACGTCGTCGAGGTCTTCCCGTGGGTGCCGGCGACGGCGACGCTCCGGCGGCCGGCCATCACCGCGGCCAGGGCGACGGCGCGGGGCAGCACGCGCAGGCCGCGCTCCCGGGCGGCGACGAGCTCGGGGTTGTCCGCCCGGATCGCCGTGGAGACCACCACGGTGGCGGCGTCGCCCAGGTGGGCGCCGTCGTGCCCGACCTCGACCCGCGCGCCCAGGGCCCGCAGCGCCAGCAGCGTGGGGCCGTCCCGCCGGTCGGAGCCGGAGACCGGCACCCCGCGGGCGAGCAGGATGCGGGCGATGCCGCTCATGCCGGCACCGCCGATCCCGATCAGGTGCACGGCCCCCAGCTCGGGCAGCGCGGGCACGGGGCCGGTCCAGGCCGCGACGGAGTCCGCGCTCACCGGCTCGCCACCTCGCAGACGATGTCGGCCAGCCGCTCGTCGGCGTCGGGGACCCCGGCCGCGGCGGCGTGGCGGGCCAGCCCGGCCAGGGCGGCCGGGTCGGTGAGCAGCGGCAGGAGGGTGCCGGTGATCCAGCCCGGGTCCAGGTCGGCGTCCTCCACCAGCAGGCCGCCACCGGCCTCGATCACCGGCAGGGCGTTCCGTCGCTGCTCCCCGTTGCCGATGGGCAGCGGGACGAACGCCGCCGGCAACCCCACCGCCGAGAGCTCCGCGACGGTGACCGCGCCCGAGCGGCACAGCGCCAGGTCGGCGGCGGCGTAGGCGAGGTCCATCCGCTCGAGGTAGTCGACGAGGACGTAGGGCGCCCCGCCGCCCGCCGGCCCCGGCACGACGACGTCGGTGTTCTTCGGCCCCCGGGCGTGCAGCACCTGGACGCCCGCGGCGGTGAGCGCCCGGGCCGCACCGACCGCGGCGCGGTTGAGCGAGGCGGCGCCCTGGGAGCCACCGAAGACCAGCAGCGTCGGACGGTCGGGGTCCAGGCCGAACTCGGCCCGCGCCTCCGCCCGCCGCGCGGCCCGGTCCAGGGAGGAGATCGCCCGGCGCAGCGGCATGCCGACGTGCTCCCCGCGGTGCAGCGGCGTGCCGGGGGCGGTGACCGCCACCCGGGCGGCCAGGCGGGCCCCGATGCGGTTGGCCAGCCCGGGCAGCGCGTTCTGCTCGTGCACCACCACCGGCACGCGTGCGCGACGCGCCGCGAGGTAGGCCGGCAGCGCGACGTAGCCGCCGAAGCCGACGACGACGTCGGCGTCCAGCTCCTCGAGCAGGGCACGGGTGTCCGCCACGGCGCGGCGCACCCGGCCCGGCACCCGCAGCAGGTCGGGCGTGGGCTTGCGGGGAAGCGGCACGGGCGGGATCAGCCGCAGGTCGTAGCCGCGGGCGGGCACCAGCCGGGTCTCCATGCCGCGGGCGGTGCCCAGGCAGGTCAGCCGCAGCGCGGGGTCGCGCCGGCGGAGGGCGTCGGCCAGGGCCAGCATCGGCTCGATGTGCCCCCCGGTGCCGCCCCCGGCGAGGACGACGGAGCGGACCGCACTCACCGCTCACCCCCGGGACGGCCGCGCGGGACGACCGGCCGCTGCCGGGGCGCGCCGGTGCGCTCCTCCCGGAGCGGCGCCCCCGAGCGGGAGGCGGGGCGGGGC